>JBBSOM010000829.1:0-1949 GCA_038259715.1 Longimicrobiales bacterium | reverse complement strand
GCGGCGAAAAAGAGACGGGCGGCGGGCGCGAGTCGGGATCCGACGCATGGAAGGCGTACATGCGCCGCCAGACCAACACGATCAACTGGAGCACCGAGTTGCCGCTCGCCCAGGGCATCGTCTTCACGAGCTGAGGCGCGGGGCGGCCGGCGAGGCGGCGAACCGCGCCCGCTTCTGCTCAACCGCCTCCGACCAGCGTGGATTTCGTGGGCGCCACCTGGTCTACGAGCGCTCCGCGCACGCGATAGAGGACGGAGTCCCCACGCACGCGGGCCCAGCGATCGGTGGTGCCGTCGCCGAAATGAAGCGCGGCCAACGTGTCGCCCGACACCCCGAGCGCGGTCACGGTCACGGCCTCCGGGAGCGCTGCAATCGAGTCGGCGGCGGTCAGAAAGGCGTCGGCGCGCAGGTCCGCCAGCCCGGACAGCATGTCCTTCACCGCGGGGTCGGCCGCCTTCCCGTCTCCCGCGACGCTCCACGCGCTGTCCCCGCGCACGAGGCTGGACCCCTCGTGTCCGCGAGCGATCTCGACGCGCGTGACCGCCGCGGTATCCACGTGAGCCACGCGCTTGTTTCGCCAATCGACCGAGGAACGATCCATGCGGGCGCGCAGGTCCCCTGCTTCAGCCAGATAGACGGTGTCGTCGCCGGCCAGGCGCACGTACGTGGTGCCGTAGCGAGGTCCTGCCCCGCCCACCAGGAGGGTCCGCGCCGGCCCTTCGGTCTCGAAGGTGATCTTCGACGCGCTGGAGTCAGCCACCCCCAAGCGCGCGTGATCGGCAGGATTCGACGCCGCAATGTCCCCGATGCGGGCCTCGCGGAGCGTGGCGAACAACCCGGCCACCGCACTCGAGTCCGCATCCCAGCCGTTGACCGTCCAACCGCGGTCCCGGCGGACGAGCGCGATGGTATCGCCGTTCTGCGCCATGCGCACGGCGCTCACCGACGCCGGCGAGAGACCGTCGAAGATCCCGACGATGGCGCCCTCCGGTCGATGAGCGCCGATGTTCCGCGCCGCGAACATGAGCCCACCCCCGAGCACGACGACCACCACCAAGGCTACCACCGGCTTCTTCAGCGTTCCTGCGCTCATGCGACCATCTCCTTCCACCGTGCCTCGGCCCTGCGCCTACGTCCGGTCACCCAGAGAACACGACGTTTTGCGGGTTTGATTATATGAATGGATACTCAAGAAACGTGCCGTCGTCGACCACGATCATCCGGCCGCTCGGGGCGTCGGAGAAGGCGGCGCATCACGCCACGCCCCCCTTGCTCTCACCGGACAGCCGCCCGCGTTGGAATCGCGCGAACACAACGCCCGTCAGCGCGAGGATGATGACGAGCATCTGAATCCCACCCAGGATCGAGACTTTCGTCGAGAGCGTGGTCTGAGGCTGAAGGGGCCACGAATCGACCCACGCCTGGGGGAGCAACTTGATGACGAGGGTCGGCACGGCAGCGCCGCTAGCTCCTGGCTCATCGGAGCCACTCCCACGGAAGCTGGCGCGCCTGGGTCCCCGTCGCAGTCACGGCAACTCTCCGGCCTGGTTGATGAGGAGATCACACCCTGCCGGCTTCGCCCGGATCAGGAACCCTCGGCCACGTCGAGAAATTCCATCGCCATACGCGGCCCCGCCCCCTCGTCCTCGTGCTTGAAGAAGACGAATGCCCGCTCCCATCCCTGTGCGGCGATCGTGGCGGCCCATCGGGTCAGGTCGACCTTGTCATACGTCGGGCGGCGAAGGCGAAGGTAGCCGAACGCGGCGGTGTTCACGATCGGTGTATCCTTCTCGTCGTCTTCCGTGTCGGCGCAGCAGAGCGCGGCGCCGTGCGCCCGAAGCGCCTCGTATGCCTCCTCGTCGTCCCACGTCTCGTGGCGGAACTCGAAGGCGGCGGGGAGGTCGGGCGGGAGCATCTCCAGGAAGGCCTTCAAGCGGTCGATGTCCTTC
>JBBSOM010000828.1:0-1954 GCA_038259715.1 Longimicrobiales bacterium | reverse complement strand
GCCCAACAGGCGGACCCGACCTTCGCGCTGGCGTACTGGGGTGAGGCCATGACGTACAACCACCCGCTCTGGAAGGAACAGGACATGGACGCGGCACACGCCGCGCTGGCGCGCTATGCGCCCACGCCCGAAGCCCGCGCGGCGCGAGCGTCGACGGAACGGGAGCGCGCCTACATGCAGGCGGTCGACGCCCTCTACGGGCCCGGGAACAAGAGCGAGCGGGATGGGCACTACATGGAACGGATGAAACAGCTCTCCGCCGCGTTCCCGAAAGACCTGGAAGCCAAGGCGTTCTACGCGCTCTCGATCCTGGGCACAAAGGACGGCGATCGCGACTTCGCGACGTACGAGCGTGCGGCCGAGGTCGCCAAGGAGGTCTTCGCGGCCAACCCGAGGCATCCGGGCGCCGTGCACTACATCATCCATTCGTACGACGATCCGGTCCACGCCCACCTGGGGCTCGAGGCGGCTCGCGCTTACTCCGACATCGCACCGGACGCGGCACACGCGCAGCACATGACCTCGCACATCTTCGTGGCGATGGGCATGTGGGACGACGTGGTCCGCGCCAACGTCCGGGCCCGGGACGTCCAGAACGCCCGCCTGACCGAGCTGGGCCGCCAACCCAACGTATGCGGTCACTACACGTCGTGGCTGCACTACGGCTGGCTCATGCAGGGCCGTCCCGAGGACGCCATGCAGGGAATGCAAGCGTGCCTGGAGCGCGTCCGCACCGGCGCTCGCCCCGACGAGGTCGGCTACTTTGTCCAGATGCGCGCCCGCCACGTCCTCGACACCGAGGAGTGGGACGTGGCGGACCGACTGACGACCGAGGTGCCCGAGGGGTCCACGGCACGTCACACCTACGATTTTGTGACCGCGTACGCCGCGGTGAAGCGGGGCGACACCGACCAGGCGCGTGACCTCCTCGCAGGGATGGGCGCGTCTCGCCAGGCCCGCAAAGGCGACGAGCCGCGCGCCCGCATCGAAGAGATGGAGTTGCAGGCGCTCCTGGACGTCGAAGACGAGAAGCTGGACGACGCCACCTCCGTGCTACAGGACGCGTGCGCGTTGGAGGAGTCTCTTCCGTTCGAGTTCGGGCCGCCCGCCAGCGTGAAGCCGCCGCGCGAGTTGCTGGGCGAGATGCTCCTCGAAGCCGGACAGGCCGCAGACGCCATGGCGGCCTTCCAGAGCGCGTTGGAACGCACGCCCGGCCGGACGCTCGACCTGATGGGCCTCGCGATCTCGGCCGGCGAGGCGGGTCAGCCCGACGTCGCGGCCGAGGCGGATGCCAAGCTCCAGAAGATCTGGGCGTCCGCCGAGCCCGCGTTCAAGGAGCGTATCGGCGGCTGACCCCGGGCCGTCCGGTCCGCGCCTCGCCTCTGTCACGCGACCCGCCCGAAACCTGCGCGCCCCGCCCCTCGTCAGAGGAGAGGATCGCCGGGCGTATCGCGTCCGCGTCGGGGAGCCGGTCCCGAAAGAGGAGTCGAAGCCCGCACATGGGTCCGGAGGTCTGGCTTGCCGTCGCCGCCGTCTTCGTATCGGGCAGCGCCATCGGCGCCGCTGGCACGTTGCTGGCACAGTGGGTCGTTCGGAAGCTCGACTCCGGTGACGCGCGCCACCCGGTCGCATTCGACGCCCGCGAGTTGGCGATGCTCCGTGGGGACGTAGCCGACATGGCCCACCAGATCCGCAACCTGGATGCGCGTCTCGACTTCCAGGAACAGCTCCTCAGCGGGTCGACGCCGACCGAACCCCCGCCCCCTCGTCTACCCACGCTCGAACTGCCGGACGGCGAATCCTAGGCAGCCCCCGCTCTTCCCTCAGTCGTTCGGAGTGAAGACCACGCCACCCCGCAGCAAGGGATGGCCCGCCAGCGCCTCCGTGGCCTTCCCGTCCCGGATCGCGAACACGCCGTTGACCAGGACGTGCACGGTGCCCTGCGCGTACTGTT
>JBBSOM010000827.1:0-1954 GCA_038259715.1 Longimicrobiales bacterium | reverse complement strand
GGAAGAGTCGGGCCTCCGGCAGCGTACGTGTGAACCGGTCGACCACGTCGCGATGGAGGGGCTCTCCACTCGAGACCCAGAACGTGAGGTCGGGAAGCCTGCGCGCGAGATCGGGGAAGCTCTCCAGCAGGACGCCGAGGAGCGTCGGTGAGAGCCGTATCCGGCTGACGCGATGCCGGGCCAGGGCCGCCACGAGCGCGAACGGGTCCCGCACAGCGGCGTCGGAGACGACCGCCATGGGAATGCCCCGCAGAAGAGAGCCGAAGGCCTCCCCGAGGGTGCCCGCGACGCCTGGATCGGTTGTCTGGCACGATACCTCGCCGGTGGCGAACGGGTGGGCATCCCACATCCAGTACAGACGGTTGAGGACCTGGCGCCACGGCACGGCCGCAAGCTCGGAGGTTTCCGTCGATCCGGACGGGTCCTCCGTCGAGCCCGACGTGGGAATCAGGTAGGCGAGTTCGTCGGGTCCCACGATCACGTCCAGGGCGCCGGTCTCGCCATCGTCTTGAAGCCGCAGGTCTTGAAGCCGCGCGCCTTGAAGCAGCGCCTCCAGGAGGAGCACGGCCCGACCGTCCGGGAGATCATCCGGGATGGCCCGGTCACTCAGGATCACGCACGCATCGGCGGTGTGCATCAGGTTTCGCCGACGGGCCGGCGGTTGCTCCGGGTCCACCCGGAGCCAGGTGCCCCCCGCCTTCACGATGCCCAGGAGGCCCACGAGCGCGGCCACCGAACGCTGGGCGTGCAGCGCGACGATCCCCCCCGACGCCATGCCGGCGTCCACGAGTGCACGGGCCACCCCGTCCGATTGCCGATCCAGCTCCCGGAAGGTGAGGCTTCCCTCGTCCGCAAGCAGCGCCGGAGCGTCCGGGGTCCTGAGAGCCTGTGCCCGGAACATGCCCACCAGCGTGGCATCCCAGTCCCGTTCGAGCGTGGGGCCCGTCAGCCGCTCATCGAGGGAATCGCGCACATCCTCCGGCACCCGCGGCAGCGCACGCAGCGGGAGGTCGGGCGCTTCCACGACGGTACGCAACAGGGCCTCGAATCGGTGGGCGAAGCCCTCCATCGTTTCCGGATTGAAGAGGTCGCTGCTGAACTCGAGTTGGCCGGCGAGGCCACGAGGGGAATCCACGAGCATCAGGCTCAGGTCCATCGTGCTCGTGCCGCGGCGCTCCTCCAGGCTCTGGAGAACGTCGTCGTCCCCCTGCTGCGCCGTGTTCAGTTGGAAGGCCACCTGGAAGACGGGATTTCGACTGAGGTCTCGCGGGACGGCCAGCTGTTCGACTAGGCGCTCGAAGGGCAATTCCTGGTGCTCGAACGCCGTGAGCACATGTTCGCGCGTGCGGCGTAGTAGCTCGGCGAACGTCCCTTCTTCGTCCAGCCGGAGGCGCAGGGGAAGCGTGTTCAGAAACATCCCCACCAACCCTTCCAACTCGACCCGGGGCCGGTTGGCCACGAACGTCCCCACCACCACGTCATTCCGGTCGGCCCACCGACCGATCTCCAGCGCGAAGGCGGTCAGGAGGGTCATGAACAACGTGGACTCCTCCTCCCGGCCCAGGCGAACCAGCTCGTCCTTCAGGCCGGGAGGCAGCAGGAAGGTCAGGTGCCCACCGCGGTAGCTCTGGACAGCGGGGCGTGGACGATCCCCGGGCAGGTCCAGCGGCGTGATCCCGGCAAGCGCCTCCCGCCAGAAGGACAGGTGGCCGTCCAGCCCGCCCTCGCGCGCCACGCGCCGTTGCCACGCCGCGAAGTCCGCGTACTGGACGGGAAGCGGGTCCAGGTCCGGGGCAGCGCCCAGGCACCGGGCGGTGGATAGCGCCAACCGCGCGCGGAAGCGGCTGCCCATCGACCAGCCGTCCGCCACGATGTGGTGGAGGCAGACGGCCAACAGATGGCGGTCAGGGGCGGTTCGGATGGCGAGCACACGCAGGAGGGGTCCGCGTTCGAG
>JBBSOM010000826.1:0-1972 GCA_038259715.1 Longimicrobiales bacterium | reverse complement strand
GAAGCCCAGTGCGATCCCGAAGATGCCGGCGGCGCCGAGAAGCGGCGTCAGGTTGAAGCCCAGTTCCCGTAGCACCGATACCAGGATGAGCACCGCCAGCGGATAGAAGATCAGCTTGCTCGCGACCAGTCCCTTCTGCGGATTGTAAAGATGGGTGATGTAGCGGCGAACCCAACTTGTTGCCATCCAGGCGACGGGTAGTCCGACAAGGATCAGCAATGCAACGCGGACGAGGGTTGCCGGCGAGTCCAGAACGCGCCGGAGATCCAGCACTGAAGCGGGTTGGCTCTGGGCCTGGATCGCCACCACCATCGCGAGGGCACCGCTCATCACGAGCCTCCCAGTCCGGAAAGCGCACGCAAGCGCGCGAACGTACGGGTGCGAAGCGAACGAGCCTGCGCCCGAGCCGGGGAGATCTCCGTGGCGTCTCCGGCCTCTTCCGGTGCGTGATCGTCCATGTGGGTCTCACTGCCCTCTGCTTCGCCGTGGTAGTCCACACGGATCTCCTCCGCCCAGAGCTGCCCCGGGCGCTCGAAGATGCTGAGGTGCTCGACGCGTAGCACCAGCTTCTCCACCTGGAGGTCGTCCAGCGAGAGATTTCTCAGTTGGAGTGTGCATACCACCATGTGGGGCTCGAACAGTTCGTCGTGTAGTTGCCGGAGCGCCCGGGTCCGCACCCAGTAGGCGAGTTCGCCGTCCAGGAAGTCGCCCCACCAGGTTTCCGACAACACCTCGGTCGGGACCTCGGTCAACCTGGAGGCTCCACCGCCGGCGTCGTCGATCGCATCGACGCGCACCCAGAGGGGGACCCTCGTGTAGACACGCGCATCGGCCTTCCCGAGAAGTGTGAAGGGATGCTCCGATTTCACGACGAGGGGCCTGTCCGGAAAGACGGGACGGATGCGCAGGTGGTGGGGCGCGTCTTTCGTCGCCCACCGGCTCCACCCCTCGGCGCCGATCGGTTCCGTGGGCAGGGGCTCCCCGGCCTTGGCGTACGCGTGGGCCAGCCAGATCTCGTTCTTCACGGCACGGATCCAGAGGACGAGCGGGCCTACAACGAGACAGTCCGTCTCGCCGTTCGCCGGAGGCGGACGCTCTCCCCACAACGATGCTGAATCCTGCTTGCCCGCGTTCATGTCTCCCTGGTCGCCCGTCCGATGTCGTCCCAGCGCCCGTCGTGCGGCGACGCCGCTCAGCTTCCGGCGCGTAGCATTCGCCGGGTGGCGCCGAGCGCCGTGTTCATCTCCCTCAACTCCGATTCCCCCAGGGGCTCTCCTCCGTACCGAGCTCTAAGATACAAGTCCACGATACGTTCGGCCGAGCGCGCCGCGGACGATCTGTGTTCACGTATCCGCTCCACCAGAGCCAGAGGGGTGAGGCCGGGAGGGACCGGGACGCCCGCTCGCCGGCATGCGTCGCGAAGCCGCAGGTACGCCCTCGTTTCCGGGGATACCATGCGGCCGCCTCTGCGCACCCACCAGAGCCCACCGGCCAAAGCCAGGAGCGCGAGCACCGCTGCCCACGGTGTGGACATCGGGTCGGAACGGTCGCCTGAAGGCTCGACGGACGACGTCCGCTCGGAGCCGACCATGTGTGACCACCGCTCGAAGATGTCGGCCTGCGACTCGAGGTTGTAGTCGAGGACCCACTTGTTCCAACGGTGCTGGATCGCGTCGAAGAAGATCCTGCCCGGCCAGAACCAGGCTTCGGCGCGCTCGCCGACACCCGAGTCCCCGGGTGTGGGGTCGAAGGTGACCCACCCGTAGCCGGGGAACCAAACCTCCACCCAGGAGTGCGCCTGATTCTGCGTCACGGCGAGATAGTTGCCGAATGAGTTCCACTCCCCGCCGAGGAATCCGTTCACATTACGGGCTTCGACACCGAGCTCACGAAGCAGCACGACCATGGCCGTCGAAAAGTACTCGCAGTGCCCGGCCTTCCGATTGAACAGGAACCACGAAAGCGTGGCTTC
>JBBSOM010000825.1:0-1973 GCA_038259715.1 Longimicrobiales bacterium | reverse complement strand
ACTCCTCGAGTTCGGTGATGCGCTCGAACAACTCCGAGCCGCGCGCGTCATAGAAGTACTTGGACGACAGCTCCTTCTGCGGACGCGACAACCCGTCGAGCACATCGCGCAGCATATCGGCGCGGCCGTGCGGGCCGGAGGCTCCCCGGTCGGCCTCCAGGGCTTCGTCCGCGTGCCGCCGAGCGGGGTGGACCGTGCCTGCCTCAGTCATCGCGGGCGCACCGGAAGCCGGAGAAGATCTGACGGCGGATCGGATAGTCCCAGTTCCGGAAGGTCGCGCGCACGGCGCCGGGCCGCGTGGCCCAGGAGCCACCCCGCAGCACCTTGTACCCGTCGCCGAAAAAAGCCTCGGAGTACTCCGGATAGGGGAACGTCCGGTAGCCTGGATACGCATTGAAATCGCTCGATGTCCACTCCCAGACGTCGCCCATCATGCCCCAGCACCCTGATGGAGACACGCCGCGCGGATAGGCGCCGACCGGCGCCGTGTCGAAGGCGAGCTGGTCGAGGTTGCACCGCGTCGCGTCGGGGGACTCGTCCCCCCACGGGTACAAGCGCCCGGCCCCGGCGACCGGGTCCCACGAGGCCGCCGCCTCCCATTCCACCTCGGTGGGGAGCCGCTTGCCCGCCCAACGTGCGTAGGCGTCGGCCTCCCAGTATCCGACGTGGCACACGGGCCTGTCCGGATCGAGAGGACCGACGACGTCCATCGTGCGTGTGGTCCATCCATTCCCGGAGTGCCTCCAGTACTTTGGCGCGTCCACGTGTGCTTCCGTCCGCCAGGCCCAGCCGGCATCGCTCCAGTGCGCCCGCTCCCGGTATCCTCCCGCATCCACGAACTCCAGGTACCGACCATTGGTCACCGGATGTGCGTCGATCCAGAACGGAGCCAGGACCGCACGGTGCGCCGGGCGCTCGTTGTCGTACGCGGTCGATCGGTCGTCCGTACCGAGCACGACCTCCCCGCCCGTGACCCGTACCATCTCGCCGGCATGCGGGGCGTCCGGAGCGGCCTCAGGGAGCACGATACCGCGCGGCGCGGCAAAGGGACGGCCGGTCTTGAGCTGGAGCGTCTGCAGGATGGTCTCGTTGTGCTGGTACTCGTGCTGAAGTACCATCCGGAACACGAAGCCCTGGTGCAGTAATTCGGTATCGGCGGCAAGGTCCAGCGTGACCAGGCGATCGAGGACGGCCCGCCGGACGCACCCCATGTACGTGTGGCAATCGGCGATGCTCGGGAGCGGTAGTGCATCGCGGGTCGCCCGGGGATGTTCGAACGGGTTGTAGAGTCCACGCAGTCCTTCGGATCCCGTGTTCTCCGCATCGACGTTCCTGAGCAGCCACACCTCTTCAAAGTGCGCGATATGGCCGAGGTCCCATACGATCGGACTCATGATCGGATCGTGCTGGCGGCGGAGTTCCTCGTCGGTCAGAGCGCTGGTGAGGAGGAGCGTGCGCGTTCTGGCCTCAGCCAGGAGTTCAGCGATCCGGCCAGAATCGAGGGGCGTACCGATATGGAAATTCATGCGCGTGGCAAAGGCGGAAAGAGGCGGTTCGGGAAGCTAGCCTCGCTCGGGTGCGGGTCCAACCGATGGGTGTATCTGGTGAGCCGCGCCGCGCATGACTCAAGTGAATAGCCCCCCGCGTGCGACCGGAGGGGATGTGAGCGGCGTCCCCGCGCTGGAGGCGCGCGGGCTCCGTAAACGCTACGACGAGGTCATCGCGCTGGATGACGTCTCGCTACGTGTGGAGGCCGGCGAAACCCTGGCCCTCGTGGGCGAGAGCGGGTCCGGAAAGACCACTCTTCTGCGCTCCTTCAACGCGATGGTCGTGCCGGAGGCGGGCGCCGTCTTCGTCGACGGCAGATCGCTCGCGGAGGTCGACGCCGTGCGCCTGCGCCGCTCGCTCGGGTACGTCCAACAGGAGGGTGGACTCCTGCCGCATTGGACCGTGCTCGAGAACGCCGCGCTCGT
>JBBSOM010000824.1:0-1976 GCA_038259715.1 Longimicrobiales bacterium | reverse complement strand
GTCCCGAGGGAGGGCTCTCGTCCGGTGCCGTTCTCGCGCGAGCTGTGGATCGAGCGAGCGGACTTCTCCGAGCATCCACCGAAGGGGTTCCGACGATTGGTTCCGGGGGGAGAGGTACGCTTGCGCTATGGGTACGTGATCCGCTGCGATGAGGTCGTGAAGGACGCGGACGGCGTGGTGGTCGAGGGGCGCTGCACGTACGACCCCGAGACGCTCGCAGGCGGCGGTGCACCCCGCGCGGGGCTCGGCACCATCCACTGGGTCGCCGCGCCGGACGCGCTCGACGCGGAGGTCAGGCTCTACGACCGCCTGTTCACGGTGCCCCGCCCGGAGGATGTCTTGGCGGGCGGAGACCTCGGCGACAACCTGAATCCGGCTTCGCTCATCGTGATGGCGAACGCGAAGGTGGAGCCCTCCGTGGCCGGCGACGCGCCGGACACGCGTTACCAGTTCGAGCGCACTGGATATTTCTGGCGCGACCCAAACGATGGCGTGGGCGACCGGCTGGTCTTCAACCGCATCGTCACGCTGAAGGACAACTGGGGGAAGACGCTGATCGCGAGCGCCGCGGGTCAGGCGGGTGTCTCCGCCGAGTTGCGCGTGAAGAAAATTCCCACGCCTCCCAAGACGCCCCCCCCCGGGGCGCCGACCCATGTCAGCGAGGAGCGGGAGGAAGTCCGGAAGTCCGATGCCGAGTTGGCGGCGCGTATGGCGCGCTATCAGAGCGAGCTCCACGTGGCGATCGAGGACGCCGACGTCCTCACCGGCTCCCGTGAGGTCGCCGACTTCTTCGAGGCGGCCCTGGCCGAGCACGACGACGCGGTCGTCGTGGCCGGGTGGGTGGTCAACGACGTCAGAGGCGTCCTGGACGGCCGGACCCCGGCCGAACTTCCTTTCGACGGGGCTGCGCTTGGACGCCTGGCCGCCCTGGTGGCCGGAGGCCGCGTGTCGCGCAGGGCCGCCAAGGACGTGCTTGCGGAGATGGCGGACCGCGGCGGGGAGCCCGGTGACATCGTGGCGCGACTCGGGCTCGAGAAGGTGTCCGACAGCGACGTCCTCGGCCCGATCGTCGACGACGTCCTCGCGGCTTGGCCCGACAAGGTCGACGAGTACCGGGCGGGGAATTCGAAGCTGTTCGGCCTCTTCGTGGGGGAGGTCATGAAGGCCAGCAAGGGCGCCGCCGACCCGAAGCGGGTGCGCGCGCTCATCCTCGACCGCATCGGGGTGCGGTCGTGAGCTTGCGTGTGCGTTTCGCGCCGTCGCCGACCGGTTACCTGCACGTGGGCGGCGCCCGCACTGCCTTGTTCAACTGGCTGTTGGCGCGCAAACAGAACGGCGTCTTCGTGCTGCGTGTGGAGGACACCGACGCCCAGCGCAACCGCGACGAGCATGTGGCGGCGATCCTGCACGGGATGACGTGGCTCGGGCTCGACTGGGACGAAGGTCCCTTCTTCCAGAGCGAAGGGGTCGACCGTCACCGCGCCGATGCGCTGCGCCTCCTGGCCGAGGGGAAGGCGTACCGGGACTTCGCGGATCCCGCCGAAGTGAGGGCCGAGGCCGAGGCGCGCGGCATGCACCCGTCTCGCGTGGCGCGCGAGAAGGCCGACGCGCTGGGCGGCGCGGAGTCGGAGCTGCAGGCCGCGGCGGGCCGGTCGTTCGCGGTCCGCTTCAGGGTGCCGGATGGTGAGACCCTCTTCACGGACCTCGTTCACGGAGAGATGCGCTTCGGCAACGACGATGTCGACGATCTGGTCATCCTGCGCTCGGATGGTTCCCCGGTATACAATCTGGCGGTGGTGTCCGACGACCACGACATGGGCATCACGCTCGTATTGCGCGGCGACGATCACCTGTCGAACACGCCGAAACAGGCGCTGCTCTACCGTGCTCTGGGATACCCGGAGCCTGCCTTCGCGCACGTGCCTCTGATCCTCGGCACAGACGGAAAGCGCTTGTCGAAGCGCCATGGCGCAACG
>JBBSOM010000823.1:0-1979 GCA_038259715.1 Longimicrobiales bacterium | reverse complement strand
GTCTTGTGCGTGGCGTCCGGCGTGACGCTCTGGAGATCGTCGGTCCCGATGATCCGTACGCCCCGGCCCTTCATCTGCTCGAAGTACGAGGCCGAGTTCACGTTCCGCAGACAGAGCAGGCACTCCAGCGCCTTCACGTCCGTGCCGGTGGCGATCATGTCCACCGTGACGGCGATCCGTGGATGGAAGGAGTTCCGGAACTGGCTCAGAAGGTCTTCGGGGGAAGCTCCCGTGGTCTTCGACGTGATCTTCTGGCAGAAGTCGTTGCCCTTGCCGAACTCCTCCTTGATCACCTTGACGATGTCGTCCGCGTGGCTGTCCTGCTTGGCGAACACAAGCGTCTTGGGGACTTCGGTACGGCCGGGGAAGATCTCCGTGGTGAGCTTGTCGCGGAAGGTGCGGATGACCAGCCGAAGCTGGTCCATGGCCACCACGTCCCGGTCGAGCTGGTTGGCCGTGTAGGTGAGGTCGTCCTCGAGCTCTTTGAGCGTGGTCTGACGCGTGCGCCTGTCCCGATGGGGCACGAAGGCGCCGCTCTGCGCCTCGAGCGTCCCGCCCCCGCCCGAGACCTTCGTTTTGATGCGGTAGACGTTGTATCCGACGTTCACGCCGTCGGCCACGGCTTTCTCGTGGGAGTAGTCCTGGACGACGTTGTTCCGGAAGAAGCCGATGGTCTGAGGCGTGGGCGTCGCCGTGAGCCCGATCAGGAACGCGTCGAAGTACTCGAGCACCTGCCGCCACACGTTGTAGATGGACCGGTGGCACTCGTCGATGATCACGAAGTCGAACATCTCGATGGGGATGTGCGGCGTGTACTCCACCGGCACCGGTTCGCGGTTGAGCGCCCCACCCGTCTCGAAGACGGACGCCTCCTCGTTCCCCTCCGCAAAATCCTCGTCGCCCTTGAGCATCGAGTAGAGCCGCTGGATGGTCGTGATGACCACCTTGCTGGCCGGATCGATGGTGTTCTTCCTCAGGTGCTGGACCGGATACTCCTCCGTGAACGTGTACCCGGAGGCGGCGTCCCTGAACTGCTGGAATTCGTTCAGCGTCTGACGGCCCAGGTTGTTCCGGTCGACCAGGAACAACACGCGCCGCGCCCCGGCGTGCTTGATCAGCCTGTGGCAGGCCGAGACCGCCGTGTACGTCTTCCCGCTGCCCGTGGCCATCTGGATCAGGGAGCGGGGTCGGTTGTCGGCGAGCGACTGTTCCAGGTTTTCGATGGCCTCCTGCTGCACCCTCCACAGCCGTCCCCGGGTCAAATCGGGCATTTCCTGAAGGCGGCCGCGGAGCTGGGGCTCCAGGTGCTTCAGCCGGATGAGTTCTTCCGGCCGATGAAAGGTGAAGACCTCGCGGCTGCGCGGCTCGGGATCCAGCCCGTTGGTGAACTGGGTGACCGCGCCGGTGGACTCGTACGCGAACGGGAGCGGCCTGCGCCACGCGGGGACCATGGGGTGGAGGCCTTCCGTGTACTTCCTCGACTGGGTCGGAACCCCCTGGAGCGTATGGCCGGCCGGCTTCGCCTCCACGACGGCCAGGGCTCTGCCATCCGCGTAGAGCAGGTAGTCGGCAAACCCGCGCTTCGGCTCGCCTGCCTCGTCCCAGGAGAGCGGATACTCGCGCACGGCCACACCCAGGCCCGCATGGAGGTGCATGGACTGGTAGTCCTGCACCGCCCACCCGGCCGCTTCGAGCTGGCAGTCGATCTCCTGCCGTGCGAGAGCTTCAGGTGCGAGTGACATGCGGGGAGGTTGGAGGCGGGCCGGCGGAAGACGGCTAATCATGGCCCGCAGCCACGGACCCTGCAACGGGCGGAGAGACCTATGCGCGGCGCTGGTTCCTCGAATGTCCTTCCGGTAGAGCTCCGTCGGCACTACGCTGTCTGCATGATGCGACCGGAGGAACGATACTGGGTGAAGGTGAGCCTCGTGATCGGATTCGTGGTGCTCGCGCTTCTCCTTCTCCTGATTTCCGGCATG
>JBBSOM010000822.1:0-1982 GCA_038259715.1 Longimicrobiales bacterium | reverse complement strand
CTACTCCCTGTCCAACGGGGTCCTGGGGACCTGGGCGCGCAACGTGAACCTGGGTGTGAGCTTGCAGAACCCCCTCGGGTGGTGGAAGTCCTCTTTCGATCCGGAGTCGGACCATTCCGGAGCGGCCAGCCAGGGCGCGGCGACCGTCGGCGGTTTCAACTACGCGAGTGACCCGATTCCCTGGTCGTTCCTCACAACCGTCCGCGTGCGGTTCTAGGAGGCGGAATCATGCACAGCCCTGACTCCATAAACGGGATGACGATCATGCGTTCGCGCACCCTTGCGTTCGTTGCCCTCTCCGTCGTCGCGCTCACCGCCGGATGCGACCTCCTCGATCCCACCAAAGTGACCAATCCCACCGTGACCGAGGGAACGTTCCTCGGCACTTCGAACGCTGCCGCTTCATGGACCCGTGGTGTGGAGCGCCAGTTGGCGTCCACCGTGAATACCGTGATCACCGGCACGGAGGTGGTGTCGGACAACCTCTTCAACAACCGTACGCTGTTCAGCAAGGTCTTCGACATCCCGCAGATCGATGCGTCCGACTTCGACGTGCGCAACATCCAGGCGGACGTGCACCGTTTACGTGCGATGGCCACCCAGGGGCTCGAGGTCATCTTGCCCGAGGACCCCAGCGCAACGGACGAAATGAGGGCCCAACTCTACTTCGCTCGCGGGTATGCGTACCTGCTGGGCGGAGAGTTGTTCGTGGCACTGCCGCTCGAGGGGGGAGGGGCCGTGGCGCAACCCTCGGAGCACCTCGCTCTCGCGGTGCAGGACTTCCAACAGGCTGCCTCCCTCTCGGCGGACGACGCGCTCCGGGCGGCGGCTACGTTGGCCTTGGCTCGCGCCCAGTACGACGCGGGGAATCGCGATGCCGCGGTCGCGGCCGCCCAGCAGGCGAAGGCGATGAACCCGTCTCAGATCCGTTACGTCCAGTACGACAACGTCGACGGGCCTACGAACTCCATGCAGTTCGCCATCTACGATTCGGGGCAGGATGAGTTTCAGCCTCTGCCCCGGCTCGATTTTCTTTTTCCCAAGTACTACAGCGAGGCTGTGGGCGACCAGAGTCCCATCGCGATCGTGAAGGGGGAGGAGGCCTACCTGATCCTGGCGGAGGCCGACCTGGGGCAGGGCGACGTAGCCGCCGCTCGCGACGAGTTGACCGACCTTCTTCAACTCGTGGCTTCTCGGCCGAAGGCCCTGATCGACGACCGCGGCCAGTTGCGTGGACGGCGCGGCGGCACCTGGATCTATCCGGACGCCAGCAATATCCTGGTCAAGGCCAGTCCCGACGCTCCGGCGCGGGCGGGCCTCGTGCTTACCCGGGGCACGGGACCCGTACAGGTTCCGACCGTCTCGGGCACGTCCGTGACCCAGGACATGCTGGACGCCGCCGTGACGGTGGACGACATGCTGTACCTCCTCTACCTGATGCGCCAGGAGATCTTCGTCGTGGAGGGGCGTCGGATGACCGACCTCGGCATCCGCTTCCCGGTGGCGTTGGATGAAGCTTTGACGAATCCCAACGTCGACGAGAGTTCCCCGGCGTTGACCGCGCAGATCCCGAGCTTCATCCCGCGGAACTACCAACTGGATGGGTTCACATACAAAGATGGGGACACGCTCGCCGTGATCCTGCACGACATGAACGCGGTTCTGGTGGCGAACAAGACGTCGCCGGAGGTGCTGCCCTTCAACTGATCCGGATGACCCCCCGCGCGGGGGCCATCACCCTTGGCTCTTCATGAGAGACGCATGAACGCACGAACGATCTACATCGACGGTAGCTGGCGGGAAGCCGACGACGGTCGGACGATCGCGGTGGTGAACCCCAGCACGGGAGCATCCCTAGGGGCGCTCGCGCGAGGTGGCGCGGCGGAGGTGGACGCGGCGGTCCGCGCCGCGCGACGAGCTTTCCAGGAGACCTGGTCACGTGTATCGCCCGCTGATCGCGGGCGAATACTCACGCGGCTCGG
>JBBSOM010000821.1:0-1982 GCA_038259715.1 Longimicrobiales bacterium | reverse complement strand
GCACGCGCCGCCCGGATCCACCGTCACCGGGAAGGTGTGGCGTGAAGCGCGCGACGGCGGCATGCCCGGATGGATGGGATGGTCGTGCGCGTCGGGAGGGATCACGCGGGAGGGCCACGAGTTCAAGGGGCTTCCCCTCTCCCGGGAGGACCTCAGGGCCGATATGGGGGTGGATTGAGAGGCTCGTGTCCGTGAACCCGACTCGACAGGACTGATTCATGCTTCCGGCCCGATCGGCATCCCTGATCTTGAGCGCGCTTCTGCTCAACGCCCTTCCCTCGAATTCCCCGGTCGCGGCCGAGTCAGTCGGGCCGGATATGGATCCGGCTGGGGAACCCTTGCGCCGGCCGGCTCCGTCCGACTCCCTGTACGAGGTATACGCGGTACGCTACGCGACACTCGCGCACTTCCCGGTGCGGGGCCTGATCGCCGGTGCGGACAGCAGCCGGACGATGGACCTTGCCATGACGGTCTGGGTTGTCCGCAACGCCGACCGCGTCGTGCTCGTCGACGCCGGATTCTACCGCGACAAGTTCGTGGAGCGCTGGAAACCCGAAGGGTTTACGCGGCCGTCCGAGGCGCTCGCTCCGCTGGGGATCCGGCCGGAGGATGTCACGGACCTGGTGGTCACACACGTGCACTGGGACCACCTCGACGGTGCGGACCTGTTCCCGAACGCGCGTGTCTGGATCCAGAAGGATGAGTACGAACACCACGTCGGCGCGGACGGGCAACCGCTCGACCGCGCGATCGACCCGCTGGACGCCACCATGCTGGCCGACCTCCACGCGACTGGGCGCGTCCATTTCGTGGACGGCGACGCGCGCGAATTCCTGCCGGGCATCACGGCGTACACGGGCGGCAAGCACACCTTCCAGTCACAGTATCTGCGTGTGCGCACGACCGTGGGAGCGGTCGTGATCGCATCGGACAATTGCTACCTGTACGAGAATCTGGATCGGCACGTCGCGATCGCGCAGACGCTCGACGCCGCCTCGAACCTCGCCGCGCAGGAGCGCATGCGGCGCCTCGTAGCCGACGAGCGTTTCATCCTGCCGGGGCACGACCCTGCGGTCTTCGAGCGATTCCCGGTCCCGGGCAACGGCGTCGCGCGGATCGCGGGACCGGCTGCCCGGTAGGGCGCGCTTCCGCGCTACGCCGCACGCCGCTCCAACATCATGGCGAGGGCGGCGCACGAGCCTGCGCTCCGGGCCCCCGTCAGGCGCCAGGATAGGCTCCCGCTCCCTTCAGCTCACCAACTTCTTTCCCGTCCCCACCTGGGGCACGCCCAACTCTTCGAGCAGCCGGTTGAAGTCGGCCACGCCGGGTCCGAGGATCCACTGCACGCGCCCCTGGTACGCGCCCCACTGCCGGGTCAATTCCTCGTAGCGCTTGCGCATGCTTTCGGTCGGCGCGCCGGGCGTGTCGGCCACGGCCCCGTGCAGGTAGATCAGGAACTGGTTGAGCCGCGTCGGGAAGACCGTCGGGTCCTGTCCGTTGTGCCAGTTCCGCTGCACGAGCATGGAGTCCACCGCCGCGATCGAGTCGGTGAGCGCCTTCCCCGCCGCCTCGATCCGTGCGGAGTCGGTGCTCTCGCTGGTGCGTTCGACCACGGCGTCGACCTGCTCGTGGATGCTGCCGATGTCGGTCACGCCGCCATGCAGTTGCGTGAGCGTCGCCGTGATCTTGGCGAGCAGGTCGTCGCGGGCGGCGTAGTCCGCGGCGGTCACCTCGGAGGCGACCTGCGGGATGTCGCGCACGTCCACGTTCGTCTCGACGGGGTCGAGCCCGGCCACCCTCAGCCGTGCGGTGTAGGTGCCGGGCTTCACGGTGCCGCCCGCGAGGGATCCGAACGTGTACAGACCCTCCACGCCGGGCACCGGCTCCCGGTTCAGGTTCCACACCACCCGGTTCATGCCGGCCTTGGCGCTCAGCTTGCTCGGCGCGTTGGGTCCGTCGCCGGGTTCGGTGGTGTAGGTGCG
>JBBSOM010000820.1:0-1987 GCA_038259715.1 Longimicrobiales bacterium | reverse complement strand
GGTCACGGCGCGCGAACGGGATACGTGACGACTTGTCCCGTGCGGCCGTTCGTGATGGAAAAGGAACCATCGCGCTTCGCGGACAGCTTGATCCAGGCGCTCGTGCTGGTGTCCAGGTTCGCGATCTGGGCATCCGGCATGTTCGCGGCACCCGGATTCTCGGTGCGATGAAGTTGCCAACCGGCGATCCCGAGCCGACGGACCGTCTCGAGGGTTTCGGCTTGCGCACCCTTCCGGGTGCCGTTGCCGAACACGACGACGCGCGGCTCCACCGCCGTGAAGAGCGACGGATCCGAGCCGTCCGCACCGCCGTGATGCGCAAGGTTGTACACATCGACCTGACCGAGCAGGTTGACCGGACACGTGAGCGCGTAGAGAGGCGGACCGGTCAAGTCGCCGACGTCGAGGTAGCTGAACGCGCCGAAGTGTACCTCGACCGCGGTCGATCGCGGATTCTCCGTCGTCTCCTGCGCGGGGATGTCTCCGCTGGTGCACGCGCGGTTCGGCGCGCCGCCGCCCGAGAGCGGTCGGGTGATCACGATGCCGTCGCTCGCCACCACGTCGATCGTGATGTCCTTCATGGACAGGTGGTCGCCGGCCTTCGCCGCGCGATGCTCTGCCTTGGACCGCAACGCCACATACGCATCGTACAGGGCGAGCGTGCCCGGCACGCGTGCTTCCGCCGCGGCGCTCGGTGCCGAATGATCGATGAACTCCGTGATCGGGATGAGCTGCGCGAGCTCCATCACGCCCCCGAAGTGATCGGCATGGTAGTGCGACACGATGAGATGATCGATCCGGGACAGGCCCGCGTCGCGAGCGGCCAGAAGGACCCGCTGTACATCTCGCGCCTTCGTGGGATCGCCGGGCTTCGAGTCGAAGGCCCCCTCGCCCGGAAATCCCGCGTCGATCAGGACCGACTCGCCCGATGGCGTGACGATCAGCGTCGACTTTCCTCCCTCGACGTCGATGAAATAGATGACGAGCGAGTCGGGCGGGGGGGCGGCCGCACTCCGGATGGGCGCGACGGCGAACAGCGCCGCGGCCGCGATGAAACCCAGGAATCGCCTCACGTCAGGTGACCTCACGGTTGGGGATATGCCTACCCTTCGGGGAAGAGGATCGGCAGGGCCTCCTCCGCGGTGATCATGCACCGTGCATTGTGGCCGCATTCGGGCACGATGACCACCGTGTGGTGCGCGCCGAGTTGATCGTTCACGTACTTTGCGAACGCCTGACCGCGAGCCTGACGGGTCGGGCCCTGTGCCATCGCGCCGCACGACGAGTCGAAGCCACCGAGGGGCAGGATGTCGAGTTGACCGAGAAGGTACGTGGTGGGTCGCGACGTGAGCTGCCGTTTGATCTGCTCGTCGCTCTGCTTTTCGGAATACCCCGTCCGGTTCTCCAGTCCGTAGGGCCATTGGTCGTAGACCGTGCATCCACGACCGTCGCCCATCGGGCGGAACGCTGGAGCATCCGGGCGCACTTGGGGGATGTAGCCGGGGGCGTTGGCGGTCAGGCTCCACGCCGCATCCGTGGGCCGCTCTGCGCTCGGCCATGCATAGCTGGAGGGGTTCGCTACCACGTAGGTGACCGGAACTCCGAGGCTCTCGTGCACCTGGTTGGTCATTTCATAGCGGTTCACCACCTGGCCGCCGGCGGAATGCCCGGCGACCACGATGTGCCGGAGGTTCGGGAACATGTCCTTGCTCGCCACCTCGCGCAGGATCGCGTCGAGGAAATCGAACGAGGTCACGCTCGAGTCGCTGATCGCGGCCCCGCCGGACCGCCAACTGCTGCAGTTCCAGCTCACCTCGTTCGCGGCCAACTGGTCCTGGCAGCCGCGCCCGTCGTTGGAGGCGATGCGCGGCGCGATGACGAGCGTGTTCTCCAGCGCACCGCCCAGGAATGCGGCGCCCAACGCGGAGCGGAAGTAGTTGTCCGCGTCACGCCCCGCCCCGTGCACCATGATGAAGACCCGGGTGAT
>JBBSOM010000819.1:0-1988 GCA_038259715.1 Longimicrobiales bacterium | reverse complement strand
TCGAGTTCGACATGGTTGCGGTTCGCGATCGGCGCCCCGACCACGATGTCGTCCTGGTCGGCGTAGCGATGCAGAAGCATGGCGTATACCGCCAGGAGCCCCATGAACGGGGTGCACTCCGCCCTGCGCACAAGCCGCCCGAGATCCTCCACCAGGGCGGAGCCGATCTGGAATCTGTGGCACGCTCCCTTGAACGACGGAATCGCCGGCCGTGGCCGGTCGGTGGGGAGGTCGAGGTCCGGAAGGTCGCCGAGGTTCCCACGCCAGTAGTCGAGTTGTGCCGCGAGGACATCGCCGGCCAACCATTCCTGTTGCCATTCGGCGAAGTCCGCGTACTGGAGAGGGAGGTCCGGCAGGGGGGACGCTTGCCCGCCGGCAAAGGCCTCGTAGAGGGCCCCCACTTCCTTGAAGAAGACGCCCATCGACCAGGCGTCCGAGATGATGTGGTGGATCGTGATCAGCAGGAGATGCTCTCGCTCGCCCAGCACCAGCAGCGTCGTGCGCAGCAGGGGGCCCTGCCGGAGGTCGAAAATCTGTCGTGCGGCCTCGGTGGAAAGCCGTCGCACCTCGGCGCCGCGCTCGGCCTTCTCCAGAGTACGGAGGTCCCGCACGGGTAGCTCCTGGGTCCGGACATCGGCCACGACCTGGACCGGCGTGCCGCTTTCCTCGACAAACGTGGTGCGTAGGACCTCGTGCCTGCGAACCATCTCGTCGAGGGTCCTGCGCAGGACCCCGAAGTCGAGGGAGAAGTCGAGCGGGAGGGCAACGTGGATGTTGTAGAACGGGCTATCGGGCACGAGTTGATGGAGGAACCACATCCGGCGCTGGGCGAACGACGTCGGGAGGACGTAGGCGTCGACGCTCATACCAGGGCCTCGCACGGCTTCGCCCCGCGTGGATCGGCCAGCTGCAACCCACAGGCGATCGTGCGTTGATCGGCAAGGATCGCAGCCAGGTCCGCAGGGGTGGTCCGGGGGTTGACGAAGACGGCGCGCAGAGCCACCACCGGCTGGCCCGAAGGGCCGGCGAGATGCGTGAGACGCGTGCGAGCCACGAGCGTCCGCCCCGCACGGGACTGGCGCTCCTGAAGCGCCTGATTAAATCGATTCACGTACAGGAGATCCGACTCTCCGATGCCTTCCCCGTTCCGCAGTCCGGCGGGCAGGTAGCGATAAAACACGATGCTGGTTTCCGGCTCGGCTAAGAGCTCGAAGTCCGGCTCCGCGTCGACCATGGCGGCGAAGCGGCGGGCACCGTCGATCGCCTGTTCCGCAAGCTCGCCCAGGCCTCGGCGGCCGAAGACGTGCAGCGCGGCGTGGAAAAAGAGCGCGTTCCCCGGACGGGACCCCTCCAGGGAATAGCGGCCGTGGTCGCCGGAATCCGGCCTGAGCATGTACTCCGCTTCCTGCTCGATGTGGACGGCTAGGCGGGGGTCCTTGAACAGCAGGAGGCTGGTGCCGATCGGCATGAACAACTGCTTGTGGCCGTCGATGGTGACCGTGTCGGCGCGCTCGAGTCCCGCCAACCGGGGTGCGTGAACCTCCGAGAAGAGCAGCGGCGCCCCCCATGCGGCGTCGACATGAAAGTGCGCGCCCGCGGACTGAGCGATGTCGGCCACATCGCTCAGGGGGTCGATGCTCCCCGAGTCCGTGGTGCCGGCCACCCCCACGATGGCCATCACCCTCCGACCGCGTTCGGCGCACTCGTCCATGGCCTCTTCCAGGGCGTCGACGCGCATGCGCCCCCGGGCATCGACCGGCACGGACACGAGGTTGCGCGCGCCGAGTCCGAGCAGCGTGGTCGCCTTCCGGATGGAATAGTGCGCCAGTGCCGACGCCAGGACCACCGCGTCCTTGCAACCGTGGTGCTCCAGAGTCCTCGGCCAGCCTTCCTCGGCAATGCCGGCGAAGTCGCCCTCGGGTGGGAAACACGCGTTCCGGGCACACCACAAGGCCGTGATGTTGGCCAGGGTGCCGCCGGACACCATC
>JBBSOM010000818.1:0-1995 GCA_038259715.1 Longimicrobiales bacterium | reverse complement strand
GTTCTGGTCGCGCCCGATCCCCGACGAGGCCGGGCGCACCCCCGCGGCCTTGCTGGTCTGCAGGAGTGGCTTCACGTGCACCGTCCCCTGCACGTCGAGCGGGAGTTCCGCGTCGCCCGCGGCGTCCAGGCTGACGCGTGTGCGCCGTCTACCGCCTCGGCGGCGTAGCCGGTCACGCCCGAAGACGTCGGAGATGCCGGTCTCCTCGACCGCGTCTGCAGCGCCGGAGCGCGTGTCGGCACGCGAGAGCGGCACTCCCTCGAACAGCACTTCGCCTTCGTCCGGCTGGAGCGTGCCGGTGAACGTCTTCCTCGTCGTGCTCTGCCCGCCCCGTTGGGCCCGAGGAAGCCCACCACCTCCCCCCCCGGGCCACCTGAAACGTGAGATGGTCCACCGCGACAGACTCGCCGTACCGCTACGGTAGCCCCTCCACAGAGATCATGAGAACTCCCTGGATTCTCCCTCGTGCCCACCCGCCCGGACCATCCCCCCGCCAACAGAAGTTCGATGGCAACAGGATGCGGGAGGGTCGCCTAGGCGCCGGCGAGGAGAACGCTTCGACGCACTACCCTCAGCGGCCGGTCCCCGGAGGCCGCAGCTCGTTCCAGCGCGCGATGAACGCGACCGCCGCGTCGACGAACGCCTCGGTCTCGAGGCGTCCGCGCTCCAGCGAAGCCTCCGCAGGGTTGCGCACGCCCCAGACGCCCGTGGTGGACATCTCCGCCGCTGACGTTCCCTTGCCCGTCGCCTCGCCCTTCAGCCCCTCCGCGAGGAAGACGGTGAGGGCGGTCGGGTCGCCCGCCACGACGTCCGGGAGCATCGCATGAAGGTGGGGTGGCAGCGTCAGCGTCGCCGCCTGCGCACCGTCGAGGTTCACCAACTCCGGAATGAGATAGAGCGATGCGGCGGTCTCGCCGGTGCCCCCGTGTCGGTCGAACATGGGCTCCCCCTTCGGGAGGGAACGTAGCGCCGTGCGGTCCATGAACGGTTCGACCACGTCGTTCAGCTTGACCGCGATGCCCTCGGTCTCCTGGTTGATCCGATCCACGATGAAGCTCGAGATCGCGTTGTTGCCGCCGTGAGCGTTGAGGATCAGGAATCGCTTGAAGCCGTGGTGGATGAGGCTCTTCGCGGCCTCAACGTAGACTTCCTGGATAAGCGTGGCCGGCAAGGTGATCGTGCCCGCAAAGCCCATATGGTACGGCGACTGCCCAGGCAGCAAGATCGGCGCGACCAGGACGTCGGCCCGCTGCGCGATGAGCTTGGCCCGCTCCACCCCGTTCAAATAGTCCGCGCCCAAGGGGAGCTGCGTCCCATGCTGCTCGATGGATGCCACGGGAAGGATGACCATGTCCGAGCGCGTGAGGAGGTCCTCGACCTCCGGCCGGGTCATATGGGGCAGGAAGTTCTTGACCTTGTGCGGCCCACCCAGAGGGCTCACCTGGGCCACGACGGCGGGGGGCACGGCGGTCAGGAGCAGGAACGCGAGCGTCGTCCGGAACATGGCTGACCTCATGGAAGGGGGTGCGACCAGGCGGCGTTCTTCACGGCCTCGAGAAAATCCATCGCCATACGGGGGCCCGCCCCCTCGTCCTCGTGCTTGAAAAAAACGAAGGCCCGCTCCCATCCCTGTGCGGCGATCGTGGCGGCCCATCGGGTCAGGTCGACCTTGTAATACGTCGGGCGGCGAAGGCGCAGGTAGCCGAACGTGGCCGTGTTCACGATCGGTGTGTCTCGTTCGTCGTCCTCCGTGTCGGCGCAGCAGAGCGCGGCGCCGTGCGCCCGAAGCGCCTGGTATACTTTCTCGTCGTCCCACGTCTCGTGGCGGAACTCGAAGGCGGCGGGGAGGTCGGACGGGAGCATCTCCAGGAAGGCCTTCAAGCGGTCGATGTCCTTCTTCAAGTTGGGCGGAAGCTGAAACAGGAGAACGCCCAGCTTGGGGCCCAGCGTCCGGACCGTCTTCACCAGATACTCGGTCGCGTCGGCGGACTCGGG
>JBBSOM010000817.1:0-1997 GCA_038259715.1 Longimicrobiales bacterium | reverse complement strand
GGGGCGTGCCCGTGGGTCGTGCCGCAGTTGGTGTCGAACACCGTCGAAGCCCAGTCCCCGGAACGCCGCCGCCCACCGGCGGGACAGATCGTAGGGCAACACCGATACGAGCTCCTGCGTGAGCCCGTAGGCGCCGGCAGCCTTACGGGTTGTGGCGGCAAAGCGGGCGCGCGGGTTTGGCGGCGAGACCGTAGCATCGAGCTGCCGTATGTGTCAACACTGTCAATATGCTGGAACCAGGGCCTTCCGCCTCGTATGGGCCCCTGCGGAGCGTACCGTCCGTTGTGGCGCCCGATCGGATCGACCCATGAGAAAGAAGCTTACCATCACCATCGAGGCGTCCGTGTACCGAGGTCTGTACGAGCACGTCGGGGCTGGTAGAATCTCCCGATTCATCGAGGAGCTGGTCCGACCTCACGTGGTGGCCAAGGAACTGGACGACGCGTACGCTTCCATGGCGAGCGATCGGCGTCGCGAGCACGCGGCGCTGGAATGGTCCGAAGGTCTCCTGGGAGACGTGTCGGATGACGGGTGGTGAAGTGTGGTGGCGTCATCGTCAGCAACAACGCCGCCAATCGCCACCTGAACCGTGTCCAGGTCGTGCCCCTCACGACCCACGCAGGGCGGGTCTTCCCGAGCGAGGCGCTGGTGGAAGTCTCGAGCCGAGCCGCCAAGTCCGTGGCTGACCCGGCCTGCCCACCTGCGACGACAACCGCGAAGCGGAGGCCTCGCGCCCGGCGACCTGGAGTAGCGAAATACCTACGCTTCCGTCTCCAGCAACCACTGCGATGCCGGACGCCACCGTAGGCCCTGGGGCAGTTCGCGAGCGGGGGGCGATGGGTCGAGCGTGATCAGGACCGCTTCGGCCTCCGGATGCGTGCGGGTTGCGTCCTCAAGCGCCCGCACCTCTCGCTCCCAGGTGGTGTCCTCTTCGGTGTCCAAGCTCACCTGGATCAGAAGGGGTGGGTCGCCCGCGCGCTCAGCGAAGTAGTCGACTTCCCATCCGCTATCGGTTCGAACCCAATCCGTCGTGTATCCGCGTCGATCCAGTTCCAGCAGCACAGCGGTCTCCAGGGCACGCCCGTCGTGCTCGCGGCCTGCCCGTGCATAGAGAGGAATGAGTCCCGGATCGATGGGGTACGCCTTGCGCGGGTTGGCCATCCGCTGGCGCTCGGAGCGGCTGTGCATGCTCACCGTCCGAACAAGGAACGCATCCTGGAGGTGGTCCAGATATTCGTACAGGGTGTCCTTGGCGACCGCCACCCCTTGAGAGCGCAGGGAATCATAGAGCTTCTTCATGCTGAAGTTGCCGCCCGGCGTCGAGAGGAGGTGCCGCTGCAGCCAGCGTAGCGCCTGCGTGTTCGAGACGTTGTGTCTCTCGATGATGTCCCGAAGCACCATCACATCGACATAGCTCTTGAGTAGCGCAAGCCGGTCCCGCCGGTCCGTCTGCTGCGCCTCGGGAAAACCGCCTTCCTCGAGATAGCGATGGAGTTGGGCGTCGAGTGCGGTGCGCTCCACAGGGCTCAGCCGCTCCCAGGGGGCCTTCGGCTCCTGGGCCGCATGCCTGAGCGCCTCGCGGAACGAGAAGGGGTGTACCAGGATCTCCATGGCCCGTCCACGCAGCGACGTGGCGACCTCCCTGCTCAGCAGCTTGGCGGACGAGCCGGAGACGAACAGCTCGATACCGCCCTCGTCCATGAGCCGCCGCACGAGGCTCTCCCATCCCGGCACGACCTGAACCTCGTCGAGGTAGACGCTCAGGGTCCCACTCTGCCGCAGGCCGGGCACCCTCCGGGCGTGCTCCTCCAAGAGCCAGCCGAGGTCCATGGCGGTCATCCCGGCCAGGCGCTCGTCCTCGAGCGACACCAGGAGCTGTGTTTCACGGGGCAACCCATCGGCGACACGCGTGGCCATCCGCCCCTGGAGGAACGATGTCTTCCCTCCCCGTCTCACGCCGATCACGGCGAACGCCTTGCCGCCGATCTTCGGCACAT
>JBBSOM010000816.1:0-2001 GCA_038259715.1 Longimicrobiales bacterium | reverse complement strand
GAAGATCAACGAGGTACGCGCCTTCGCCGGGGTGGACCCGATCGCACCGGCGACCATGGATGAGGCGTGGGCCTTCCTCAAGAGGGAACGCGGTATCGACCTCTGGCTCGAGGGTCGACGTCTCGGGGACCTTCGTCGCTGGAAGGAGGACGGCACACCCGGCGCGCTCGATCCCAAAGAGGTCGTTGGGGACGCTTCACACCTCAAGGCGCAGGATCTGTGTTTCCCCATCTCGAAAGGGGAGCGGGACCAGAATCCGAATCTTCGGTGAGCCACGGGGTCGTTCCACCCCCAAGCAGGAGTTTGAATCGTGGTCGGAGGGAGCGACAGAAGGACGTTCTTGAAGCACGGCGCGGCGTCCGCTGCGGCCTTATGGGTTGCAACCGGGTGTCATCCACCGGATCGATCTGGCGTTGAGGGTACGCGACAGCTCGACGGCGGCCTGTTGAGGGGCATGGGCGAGGTCGTGCTACCCACGGACCTCGGAGCGGCGGGCCGGGAGCGGGTGATCGTGGGCTTCGAAGGATGGTTGGATGGCTTCGAGCCGGTCCCTGAACTCATGCACGGCTACGGAAGCCAGGAGATCCGCTACGGCCCGGGGGATCCCGGACCGAGGTGGTCCTCGCAGCTCATGGCCCTCGACATCGAGGCGCACAAGCGCTGGAGCACCGGGTTCGCAGAGTTGGACCCCCGTCGAAGAGCGGACCTCGTTCGGCGGCACGTCGCCGAGAGTGGACCCCCACGGATCACTCCCACCGCTCGCGCGGAACATGTTGCCGCCGCGCTCCTCAGCTATTGGGTGTCGACGCCCGATGCCACCAACGTCTGCTACGGCCGTCTGATCAATCCAGGGACGTGCAGGCCTCTCGATGCCTCACGCGACGAGCCCGCCCGGGCGGGCCAGGAGGGCTGATCATGCGACGGGTGATCGAGAGCGACGTTTGCATCATCGGGGCAGGCATCACGGCCGCCATGGTCGCCGCGAAGCTGGCCGCTGAGCGGAATGCGACGGTCGTGGTGGTCGAGGCGGGGGGTGATCCACCCCCCGTCGCGGACCGCTACCGGCTCCGACAGCGTTGGCTGGACTATGAAGAGAACCCGTGGCCGAACGATCACATCGCGTCACAGGACGTCGAGGGTCACCCGATGGGCTATTCGCCATCGATGCAGGTGGGTGGTCTGGCCATGCACTGGGGTGCGGTCACGCCGCGCTTCAGCCCGGAGGACATGAAGGTCCATTCGCGCTACGGAGTGGGTACGGACTGGCCGCTCGACTACGACGAGCTGGATCCGTTCTACCAGGAGGCGGAGGAGCGCATGGGGGTCTGCGGTGTCCAGGGGCGGGAGGACCTCGACCCCCGATCGGGCCCGTACCCGATGCCCGAGATGCCGCTGACCTACAACCTCGTGAAGCTCAAGGAATGGGCGGAGAAGAGTGGAGTCCCGTTCTGGCCGATGCCCGCAGCCAAGAACACGCAACCTCGTGATGGTCGCCCGGTGTGCTGCCGCAATGAAACGTGCTATCCGATCTGTCCGATCGGAGCGAAGTACTCACCTGATTTCACCTTCTACGCCCTCGAGGACCAGGGCCGGATCCAACTCGTCAAGAACACGCTGGTCAGGCGGCTGGAGACGGCGGCGGGAAGCGACCGTATCGAGCGGGCCATCGCGGTGGACCGGCGCCGTCCCGATGAGCCCGTCGAGTTTCGCGCACAAACGTTCGTCCTCGCGGGCGGCTTCGTGTGGGCACCTCACCTCCTGTTGATCTCCGCGGGGGGCCGTTTCGGGGATGGTTTGGCGAACAGTTCCGGGCTGGTGGGCAAGTACCTGGCGGGGCACCGCGCGGTGAATGCGTTCATCGAGCTGCCGACGGAGATCTATCCCGGAATGAATCAACAACACAGCCTCATTTCGAAATACTGGATGAAGGATGGTCCCCGGGACCGCTACCTGCGCCACGACTTCCGCGTGTGGGAGTCCGACGTGGGACGGACCGCCCGG
>JBBSOM010000815.1:0-2007 GCA_038259715.1 Longimicrobiales bacterium | reverse complement strand
CTTGCCGAGGTCGATCCTCGTGGGGTGGCCGAAGTGGCGGTCTGGTGCTACGGGCCGTATTCGGAGCGGGCTCAGTGCCGATGGCCTTTGCTACGCCGCCGACAGCCGTGGCAGCCGGACATCACGTTCTTTCCCCACTTCGACGTGCCGCTTCTCTCGCACCCCCACCCGTCGGTCGTGGCCGTCCACGACCTGATCCACTTTCAGGAGCCCGGGGGCTTTCCCCTTCTGAAGCGACTGGCGGGAGCGGCTCTCCTGCGAGGGGCCCTGGACCTGTCCCGGGCGGTCGTGACCGTCTCCAACACGAGCCGGGCCGCGCTGGAGCGCTCCCATCCGGGCGTGGCCGCGCGCATCCACACCATTCCCAACGGCGTCTCCGACGTCTTCCGGCCGCTTTCGGACGAGGAGCGGGCGGACGCCCTTCGGCGTTGGGCGTTCCCCGGGGGATTCCTGCTCACCGTGGGCCGGGCCAAGCGCCACAAGAGACTGGACTTCGCCGTCCGGGTTCTCGCCGACATCCCCGCCCGTTCAGGGATCCATCTGGTCATGGTCGGCGCCCGAGATGCGGAGGCGGAGCCCCTGATGAGCCTCGCGCGATCCCTCGGCGTGGAGCACCGGGTACACCCGGTGGCGTCGGTCACCGACCGCGAGTTACGCGCGTTGTACGCCCTCGCCGCGGCTCTCCTCGTTCCGTCGTCGGTCGAGGGCTTCGGGCTTCCGGTGCTGGAGTCCCTGGCGTGCGGTGGGCGGGCCCTGGTGCCCGACCTGCCGTGGGCACGGGAACTCGGCGGCCCGGCGGCCACGCGCCTCCCGCCGGACGACCCGGCGGCCTGGAGCCGAGACGTGCTCGCGGGCATCGGAGCGCCGGTACGAGCCTTCGGCCCGGAGGCCGATCACAGTTGGGACGTGAGCGCCCGGCGGACGATGGAGGTGATCGAGCGATGTGCTCGCGCATGAACCTTCACTCTTCCGCTCGCCGGTCCGAGCCGGCCCACATCACACTGTAAAGATCGTCGCGACGGTCGTTCCACGGCTGCACGGTGCCCTCATATCGGTGACGCCGGAGCATCTCGAGGTCCACGTCGGCCATGACCAGGGTCTCGATGTTGGGCGTGCACTCCGCGGCGATCCCTTCCCTGGCAAAGGAGAAGTCCAGCGGGGTGAAGATGCCCGACTGCGCGTAGTGGACGTCGGCGTTGGCCACGAACGGCAGGTTTCCCGTACACCCGGAAATCGCCACGAACACATCGTTCTCCACCGCGCGGGCCACCGCGCAGTAGCGTGTGCGCAGGTAGCTCATTCGGTCGTCCGCGCTGAAGGGAACGAACAGGATCTGGGCTCCGCGCTCCACCGCGATTCGGGCCAGCTCGGGAAACTGGGCGTCGTACGACGTCAGGATGGCGATCTTGCCCCGGTCGGTCTGAAACACCTCCAGACTGTCACCGGCCTCGAGCCCCCACCAGCGCCGCTCGTCCGCCGTGATGTGCAGCTTGACCTGCTGCTCGATGGTGCCGTCACGCCGGAACAGGTATGCCACGTTGTAGAGGCGGTCGCCGTGAAGCGTGAACTGCGAGCCCCCGATCACGTTCACGTTGTACTTCACCGCCGAGCGGATGAAGAAGTCCAGGTACTCGGGCGTCCGCCGCGCCAGGCTCCGCACGGCGTCCGCCGGATGACGCTCGTCCTCCAGTCCCAGCAGCTGGGTGGTCAGGAGTTCCGGAAAGAGGACGAAGTCCGCCTTGTTGTCGGATGCCGCGTCCATGAAGTACGAGCACTGCGTGCAGAACTCCTCCCAACTGGCGATCGGGCGGATCTGGTACTGGACCGCACACAGACGCACGAGGGAAACCTTGTGCCACTGCTTCTGCCGATCGCGCACGTAGTCCAGGTTGGTCCATTCCAGGTGGGTCGCGTACCCACGAGACGCCTCGTCCGACGGGAAGTAGCCCGAAATGAGCTCCCGCAGTACAAAACCGTTGGCCACTTGTGTGGTCAGGACCGGGTCGT
>JBBSOM010000814.1:0-2011 GCA_038259715.1 Longimicrobiales bacterium | reverse complement strand
GCGTGGATGATCGGAGTCGTACCCCATCAGGGTGGGAAAATCGAACGCGACGCTGAGTCCGGTCTGTCCGTGCTCGAGCAGGTACTTGTAGCGCTGGTTCGTCTCCTCGGCGGTCGCGAAGCCCGCGAACTGGCGCATCGTCCAGAAGCGCGTCCGGTACATGGTCGTGTACGGGCCACGTGTGAACGGATATTCGCCCGGAAAGCCCACGTCGGCCTCGTACGCCTCGTCCGCCCGATCGGCGGGCGTATAGAGCGGCTTGATCTCCCGCCCGGAGATCGTGGTGAACAAGTCGTCCCGCTCGGGGATATCGGCGTATTCGGCCTCCCACGCCGCAAGGCGGGCCCGCAGCTCCGCGAGTTCTTCCTCGCGGGCACGTAAGGCGTCCTGAAGTTCAGCGGGGGACATGGCGTCCTTCTCGACGGTGGACATCGCTTCCTGCATTCTAGAGAGCCATCGTAGCGCTACCCCTCGGAGTCGTAAGATGTCCCGCGCCCGGGAGCACGGTCAACGCGGATGATGATGCTGCGTCAGGGAAGTTCGTCCCGCGTCTCCGTTGCCAGCACGTTGTCCAGGATGGCGTCGGCCACCGAATACGGCGTCGCGCTTCCGCCGACGATCTCGTCCAGACCACGCTCGAGCCTCGCCCCGGAGGCGGCCGAAGTCCAGGCGATGCGGCGCAGCTCGCGGTCCACGACATCACGAATGCGGGTGCGGGCGCGGGCGCGACGCCTGTGCTCCAGTTCGCCGCTCTCGACGAGCCAGATGCGGTGCCGCGCCACCGCGTCGAGCAGTTCGGGCACGCCTTCACCGCTCTGGGCGATGGTCCGGAGCACCGGGATCTTCCAACCGCCGGGAGCCACTTCCGCGTCCTCGGTACGAGCTCTCTTCACGGCGCGCGACAGGTCGACCCCGTGGTGTGCCGGCATATCGCGGAGCGCATTCCTCGTGCGCAGGTGGAGGGCGTGGCGGATTTCGCTGAGCAAGCGGTCCGCACCGGGCCGGTCGGCCTTGTTTACGACAAAGATGTCGGCGATCTCCATGAGGCCCGCCTTCATGGCCTGGATCGCGTCGCCGGACTCGGGCACGAGCACCACGACCACGGTGTCCGCGGCCGCCGTGATCTCCAACTCCGTCTGGCCCACCCCCACCGTTTCGATGAGGACGTGATCGAAGCCGAAGGCGTCCATGAGGTCGATGACCTCCTTGGTGGTTGTGGCCAGCCCGCCCAGTGAGCCGCGCGTGGCCATCGACCGGATGAAAATTCCCGGATCGAGAGCCAGGTCGTTCATGCGGATCCGGTCGCCGAGCAGCGCTCCGCCGGAGTAGGGCGACGTGGGGTCCACCGCCACCACGCCGACCCGCGCGCCCTCCTTCCGATATGCCGCGGCCATGTGCGAGACCAGGCTGGACTTTCCCGCTCCGGGCGGCCCCGTGAGGCCGACGCGGTCGGTTGCGGGCCCGCGTTGCAGCAACGTGTGCAGGAAATCCTGAAAACCGGCTCGCTCGTTCTCGACGGTGGTGATCGCGCGCGCCAGCGCCGGGATCGTCCCGGCCTGGAAGCGGTCGAGGAGGTCCTGGAGAGGTGGAGTCAGCGCCATTCGTCGGGTCGGATGCCCCGCGCGTGCCGCAGCGGGTTTTCGAGAAGGTGGGTCGGGAGGAAGAGCACGACCACGAACATCAGCAGTGACGCCGCGAGCCCCGCCCCCAGCAGCCACCAGTTGCGTAGCGCCAGGAAGAGGATCGAGCTGATCACGGCCGTGGCCGTCGCGAAGATACTGAGCAGGAGTCGGCGGGCCTGCAGGTGCAGGAAGCGCTCCTGCGTCTGCATGTCGCGCGGATGCACCCGGACACGAAGCTCTTCGCGCTCGGCGCGCGTGACCAGGTCACGCACCTGACGCACCGCGAGCTGGGCCTCGTCAATGAAACCCCTGGCGATTTGGGCCGGCTGGTGTCCGGTCTGGCGGAGCAGGTCGGCCCGGTTCGCGCGCACCACGTCACGGATGAAGGT
>JBBSOM010000813.1:0-2021 GCA_038259715.1 Longimicrobiales bacterium | reverse complement strand
GGCCAGCATCGTGGCCAGCCGTCCCGACAGGTCGCCGAGCATGCCGCGCCGCAGCCGGATGTGGTGCCCGTACCAGTCCGCCGTCGAGCCGGCGTCGCAGGTCAGGATCGCATTGTCCGGAAGGCGCTCGTTGAGTTCGTAGTAGACGAGGCGCGGGCTGATGGGGTCAGCCTCCACGTGCGCGAGCTCGACCATCACGCGTTCCCAGTCCTTCATGCCTTCCGCTATACCCTCCTGCCAGGACCGATCAGGCTGATGCTCGAGGTAGGGAATGAGGGCTCCGAGGGTCGCCTTCACATCGCCCCAGAGGTTGAGTTCCATGGGGTAGCGGATTCCCAGATGTCCGGGTTTCAGGTCGATCTGGATGCCCCGGGCTTGACCGGTCTCCGGGAGGAACTGGGCATATGGGTAGTTCGTCCCGAGCATGAGAAGCGTGTCGCACTCGTTCATCATGGTGTAGCTCGGCATGGTGCCGAGAAGCCCGAGATGCTGCGTGTGGTAGGGCACGTCGGAGGGCACGACCTGTTTGCCCCTGAGCGATGTGATGATCCCGGCGCCCAGCTTGTCCGCCACCTCCAGGACCTCGTCGGTCGCACCGTTGGCTCCGTGACCTACCAGGAGCGCGACCTTACTGCCTCGGTTCAGGATCGCGGCGGCCCTGCGGATGTCGTCTTCCGGCGGCCGGAGAACGGTCGAAGGCCCACCCGCGCCGCTGCGCGACACCCACGCCTGCCTGGCGGGCTCTTCCATCTCCATCGACTGAATGTCATGGGGGAGGATCACGACGGTGGGCTGGAGCCGGGTCCTGGCGATCCGGAACGCCCGGTCGATGACCACCGAGGCCTGCATGGGCGAGACGACCGTTTGTACGTACGCGGCGACGTCGCTGAACGTGCGCTCCAGGTTGTTCTCCTGCTGGAAGGCGCTTCCCAGCGAATCGAGGCCTTGCTGGCCGAGGATGGCCACGACCGGCTGGTTGTCCATCAGCGCGTCGTAGAGCCCGTTCAGCATGTGGAAGGCGCCCGGGCTCGAGGTGGCCACGCATACACCCACCTCGCCCGTGAACTTGGCGTGGGCCGTGGCCATGAGGGAGCAGATCTCCTCGTGCGTGGGACGGATGTAGCGGAGCCGCAGGTCGGCGCGGTCAGCTCGCCCGAGGGCGCCGTCGAAGGCCCCGATCCCGTCGCCGGGAAAACCGAACACGCGGGTCACGCCCCACTCGATCAGGCGCTCGATGATGAAGTCGCTCACGGTCTTGGCCATGGACTCTATTCTCCTTCCGAGTATGCGATGGTGCTGAGAAGGGCGAGCGCGGCTTGCCGTGAGTCCAAACGCGTGTGTTGGACGACCACAGGTACGTCCGACACGAATACGCTCGCGTACCCCTGCGCGGTCGGAACCGGGGCGGGGTCTCGCAGATCGTTGAACCGTTGGTGTAGCGTGCGCCGGGCCGGAACGGTCAGCAGGTAGGGTCCCACGGGCTCACGGTCGCTGAAATACAGCGTCAACTCGATGTGAGCGTCCTGGTCGGACGCATTCAGAATGCAAGCGGCTTCGTGGCTGACCAGCGCGTGAGCGTCGAGTTCGTCATGGCTCCATTCCGGGATGTAGCCCTCCGGGATGGCCCAGTGGGTGCGCCCGAGGGCATGCCGCGACGTCATGGCAGGATCCATTTGCTGAGGGTTGCTGTCGGCGTCCGCGTGAAAATCGGACACCCTTCTCAGTTCAGAGGGGCAAGCTCCATGCCGATGGTGCGGATCGTGCGCGATGCTATGGGCGGAGGCGAAACCCGGGCGGAGCGGACGGACCAGAAACCGTGCATCTTCGTGCAGAATCGAATCCGCGGATTTCGAAGCAGGGTACTCGCGATCGAGGTCGGTGAGTTGCTCGGCTCATGGATCATCTCGGATCATATCGAAAACGCCGGCGAACCCGCGTGGCGTGGCTGTACTTGATCAGCGAGACGAGAACCGCACCGCCGACGGCGTTGCCGATCGTCGCCGGAATGAGGAACCGCCAGT
>JBBSOM010000812.1:0-2034 GCA_038259715.1 Longimicrobiales bacterium | reverse complement strand
CTGGAAATCGGCAGCAACGGGAAGCTTCCCCTTGAAGGTGCACGCCGGAGCGTCGACGAGATCCTGGACAGGCTTCGCCGGGCCGCCCCGCGTGCCCTCGACGATGCGGCCGACGCTCTCGCCGAGGCATGGGCAGATGGATGCGCCGACACCTTGGGCCGAGTCGGTCCAACCCTCTCGGCTCCGGCGGAGGTCGCGTTGGAGGCGGTTCGGAAAATTCTGGACCAAGCCGCTCAGGAACTCCCGACTTCGCGAGGCTCCGAGGCGTTCCCCATGCCGCCACTCTTCGACGCCCCCCTCCATGACGCTGGGGATCTGCAGCCGGGACCTCAGGCCGGATGGCTCCTCCCGCATAGTCGGGCCGTTCGGCGCCTTGCACCCGCCGGCGCAGCGTTGGCCGAGGCCTATCGACGCTACGCCCAACGTCTCCATACGTGGGCCGCAGCCGCTCTCGAAGCTCTCGCCGAGGGCGCCATGCCTGAACCTCACCCGGAGTCCTCGGGGGAGATCCAGGAGCTCCGCCGAGGTATCGCTGCGCTTGAAGCGGATCGCCACGGGGCGCCTTCCACGGCATTCCGCGAGCGGCGCGACACCGCTTCGGAGCGTTGAGGGCCGACATGCGAACCCTGGTCATTTCCGACGTTCATGGGAACCTCCCCGCCCTCCAGGCCGTCCTCAGCTCCGAGCCGTGGGACGAAGTGCTCTGCCTAGGCGACCTCGTTGCGTACGGGCCCTATCCTCTGGAGTGCGTCCGGTTGCTCCGGAGCGCCGGCGCCATCGTGGTGCAGGGGAACCACGATCGGGCCCTCGCCGAGGGAATCAGCCCGCGCTGCCGCCCCGCGTTCGAACGGCTGGCGGAAATCACGCACGCGTTCGCACGCGATGAGGCGGTTGCGGACGACATCGCCTACCTGGCCGGGCTTCCCCGACGGCTCTTCCTGGACCGCGACGGCCGGCGCCTCCTCCTGGTCCACGCCGCACCCTCAGACCCGCTGTATCGGTACCTGGGGCCCGACGCCCCCGAGTGGCGCGAAGAGGCTGAGGGGAGCGATGCGGACGTGGTGCTCGTGGGTCACACCCACCGACAGTTCCGTCTCGACATCGGCTCCGTGATCGTCGTCAACCCTGGGAGCGTCGGGCAGCCGAAGGACGGCGACCTCACCGCCGCCTACGCGATCATCGAGGAGGGGCGCATCCACCTGAGGCGCGTCGCCTACCCCGTCGAGGAAACCGTCGCCGGACTGGAGCGCCGAGGCCTCCCGGGCCGCGACCTCGCCGACCTTGCGGAGATCCTCAGGACCGGGTCGGTACCTGCCCGCTTACAGCGGTCGTAACGTATTTTCCGACCCTGACCATCAGAAGTGGCATCGCGAAGTGCGAAGCGGTCGCACCGATGGCGACCCCGTATATCGCGAATGCTGATCATTCATCCGCCAGGAGTTCGCCATGCTCGCCTTCGATGACCCGTCCGCCATCTTGAGCCGGACGCGTATCGTGGAGCACTTCCTCGACTACGTGCGCTTCGACACACAGTCGGACGAAGCCAGCGACACATGCCCGAGCACGGCCAAGCAGCTCGAGCTGGCGCGCCGGCTCGTGGCCGAACTGAAGGAGTTGGGGCTCCGGGGCGTGGGCGAGGCCGAGATCACCGTGGACCCGAACGGCTATGTCCTCGCGGAGCTTCCCGGCACCGCTCCGGGACGGGTGGGCCTTTGCGCCCACCTGGACACCGCACCCCAGTTCACCGGAGCCGGCGTACGGCCGAGGGTGGTCCAGGACTACGACGGCGAGTCCATCGAGGTGGGCCACGGCATCGTCCTGGATCCCACGGTTACGCCCGAATTGAAGGAGTGCATCGGCGACACGATCATCACCACGGACGGGCGCACACTCCTCGGAGCCGATGACAAGGCCGGCATCGCGGCCATCATGGGCGCGCTCGAGATTCTGGTTCAGGAGCCGGAGATAACACGCCCCACGCTGCGCGTCTGCTTCAACCCCGATGAGGAGATCGGTCGCGGCGCCGATCGCTTT
>JBBSOM010000811.1:0-2041 GCA_038259715.1 Longimicrobiales bacterium | reverse complement strand
CTCCGTCACCAGGATCCCCTGGACGCTCAGCGGCCACACCATGCCGGTCGGATGGAATTGCACGAACTCCATGTCCACGAGCTCGGCGCCGGAATGGTACGCGAGGGCATGCCCGTCGCCCGTGTATTCCCACGAGTTGCTCGTGATCTTGAAAGCCCGACCGACCCCACCGGTCGCGAGGATTACCGCGCCGGCGGTGAAGACGCGGAAGCGGCCTCGTTCACGGTCGTACCCCACCGCGCCCACGACCCGGTCCCCGTCCTTGAGCAGATCGGTGATCGTGACCTCCATGTGGACGTCCACGCCCTGGTGGACCCCGTGGTCCTGCAACGTGCGCAGCATCTCCAGGCCGGTGCGATCGCCGACGTGAGCGAGGCGAGGGTACGCGTGGCCGCCGAAGTTGCGCTGCAGGATTCGCCCGTCCGGTGTGCGGTCCATGAGCGCGCCCCAGGCTTCCAGCTCCCGGACACGGTCCGGGGCTTCCCGGGCGTGCAACTCCGCCATCCGCCAGTTGTTGAGGTACTGACCCCCGCGCATCGTATCCGCGAAGTGCACGCGCCAGTTGTCACGCGTGTCGACGTTGCCGAGCGACGCGGCGATCCCGCCCTCGGCCATCACCGTGTGCGCCTTCCCGAGCAGCGACTTGCAGACGAGGCCGACCGACGCCCCCGCGGCCCCCGCCGCGATGGCCGCCCGCAGGCCTGCTCCACCCGCGCCGATGACCAGCACGTCGTGGTGGTGCGTGCTCTGCTCCGCCATCAGAAGATCCTCCAGTCGGTCCAGATCCCCATCGACAGCATCCGCACGTAGAGGTCGGAGAAGCCCACCCAGAAAAGGCTCATCCACGCGAAGAGCATGTGGCGCCGATTCATGCACGACACGCAGGCGTAGGCGGTCTTCCGCACGGGACGTCTGGACAGCTTGTTGAGGCGCCCGCCGATCAGGTGCCTCAGGGAGTGACACCCGAGCGTGTAGCTACCGAGCAGGAGCACGTTGACCAGGAGCACCAGGGTACCGACGCCCACACCAAACCGCGCTTCACCGGTGGCGGCATCCGTGAACCAGAGGGCTCGCCAGACATCCGAGGCGAGTAACACGAGAAATACCAGCGCCAGGTACATGAACCAGCGGTGCACGTTCTGGAGGATGAGCGGGAAGTGGCGCTCTCCCAGGTAGCTCTTTCTAGGCTCGCCCACCGCACACGACGGTGGGTCCGCCCAGAACGCTTTGTAATAGGCGCCCCGGTAGTAATAGCACGTCAGACGGAAGCCGCCCGGGGCCCACAGGATCAGGAACGCGGGCGACCAGGGCAGCCAGGAGAACCACCACGCCGGCTTCGGGCCGAACCAGGCGTGAGGCGAGTCCCCGAACAGTTCGGGCGAGTAGAAGGGGGACAGATAGTTACCGTAGGCGTAGTGTGTACCCTGGAACGCCGCCCACGTCGAGTAGACGATGAACAGGGAAAGACCGAGGAACACCACGGCGGGCTGGAGCCACCACGCGTCGGGGCGCGTGGTCTCACCGAAGCTCCGGCGTACCGGGAGGGCCGTCGACGGCGTGGCCATACTCCGTCCTTCCGCAGCGCCTGGGCGCCGCGCGGGAAGCGTTGTGCGAGCTCCCCCGAAACGGCCGTCCGTGCCGGGGGTGCCCAGTGGGAATCAAGGGACACAATTGCGCGACCGCGCGCCGGACGCAAACGAGAGGTTCCTCCGGAGGCGGACCAGGGCCCGGCTCCGGCGATCCTCGGGGTGCGGGGACACCTTGACCCGGGGCCACGAGGCTCAAGGGGCGGCAGCGCCCCTCATTCCGCGAGCACCTCCCGAAGGTGGTGCGCGATGTCGGCGACGAAGCGATGCACACAGGCCTCGGCCACGCGGTGACCGACCATGGCGTCGATCGCGCCCCCGACCACGCCCATCGGCGGCTCGTATGCGCCCCCGAAGTCGAGTTGCGTCTCCGTGGCCGTCAGCGGATAGACCGACAGCGTCGCACGCATGAGGGGGAAGAGCCGCGGACGCGCCGCGGCCTCCCACTCGATCGG
>JBBSOM010000810.1:0-2050 GCA_038259715.1 Longimicrobiales bacterium | reverse complement strand
GCCGTTCCCGTGATGGTCAACGTAGAACCACCCGCCGCCGCCGACCCGCCTACCGCGACTTTGAGGGCGGAGGTGTTGGCGGTGGTGCTCGCGGGGTCGACCGTCGCGGTCACGCCGGAAGGAGCGCCCGTCACGACAAGCGAAACCGCGCCCGTGAAGTTCGTGCGCGCGATCCCGATCGCGGCCGTGCCGTCGGCCCCCGTCTGCACCGAAAGCGACGTGGGATCGATCGAGATCGTGAAGCTACCGGTCGCGACCTCGGAAACCGTGAGGGACAGGGCGGCGGTGGCGTCGGAGACGCCTGATCCACCGGCCTTGACCGTGAGCGAATAGCTTCCGGCCGCGGCGCTGCCGCCCACGCTCACCTTGATCGTGCTCGCTGTGCTCCCCGCGGCCACGGAGGAAGGGCTCGCCGTCGCCGTAACGCCGCTGGGTGCGCCTGTCACGGAGACGGAGATGGCGCCGGTGAAGCCGCCGCTGCGGCCGACCGTCGCCGTCACGGTCCCGTCCTTGCCCTGATCGAGCGAGAGCGTGCTCGCCGACAGGGATATGGAGATGGAGCCCGATCCGCCTCCGCCGCCGCCGTTCGGGTCCGGTGTCGTCGCGTCCTTCTTGCACGCCGACACCAGCACCAGGCTCGCCACCGCCAACCGCCAAAGTCCCACCCTCGCGTGGTCCGTCATGTTGCGCCTCTCGTCATGCGGGTATGCTATGATCAGCGGTCAGCCCGTCCGCGCGCGTCTTTGCGAACGCTTGTCGGGGCCGCACAAACTGCGTCAGGATGGGCCGCGGAACAAGTCACATTTCTTTCATGTGCCTTACACGTCATGTGCCTTACACGCCCGCCATCCGCACCAGCGTGCCGCTGGCGATCAGGGCCTTCCGGCCGGCGACCCCCTGGTACCACCAGTAGCTGATGCCCGCCAGCATCAGGATGAACTTCAGGCCCATGCCGAGCACGGGAAGAAGGAGCACGGCAAAGCCGGCCAGGAGGATCCACAGGGTCCGGTGAAGCTTCGCCAGCGTCTTCTCATCGTAGTCGGTCTGGTCCAGCGTGTGATTGTGGATGGCGACGTAGGGGCCCTGAGCTTTGCCCTTCTTCACGAGCCAGATGGCGGTGAGGATGTGGCTTTCACGCACGGCGAGGTCCCAGTTCTGCAGTCGGAGCGCCTGTTCCTTCCCGTTCTCGTCGGCGAGGTGGATCATGTCGTGGGTCGTGGTGGTGGAGCTGATCGTCACCGGGGCCGTGTAGCCCGTGCCCCGATAGGAACCGCCACCCCCACCCCCCCCGCTCACCTTGGTCTCGAGCTGCTTGCTCGCGCCGACGACGCGTCCACGGAAGAAGTGATGCTCGTACACCTTCTTGTTGATCACCATGTCAGCCATCTCGAGCTCCTTTCCACGCGCCGTTGAGGGGGTTGTCTGTCATTGCGCAAAAAGTCAGGGAAAGCGGTCACGGGGTTGCGACGGCTGTCACCGCATACGGCGGTGTCATATTGTTGCGCCCGCCCCGTCACTCATACGCGAGCAGGGATGGCGTAGCGTCCGGGATGAGCTCGAATGAGATGACGCCCCAGGAGCTGGCTCTCCAGCTCGAACGGTTGCACGAGGCCAGCTTCGGTTGGGCTCTGAACTGCTGTGGGTGGAACGAGGCGGACGCCGAGGATGTCTTGCAGACGACGTACGTGAAGGTGATTTCGGGGCGGGCCGGCTTCGACGGCCGGGCGAAGTTCAGGACGTGGCTGTTCGGCGTGATTCGCTTCACGGCGCTCGAGCACCGTCGAAGGATTCGCGCGCATGTCGCCCGCGCCGAGCGGTTCGGGGCGCATCTGGGTGGAACGGAAGGGCTCGGTGTGCCTGCGGAGGATCCCGCCGAGCGGTCGGAGCGGAGCGAGTTGCTCCGTGAAGCCATGAAGGCGCTGCCCGAGAGGCAGCGTGAGGTGCTGCATCTGGTCTTTTATCAGGACCTCAGCGTCCGCGAGGCCGCGGAGGTGATGGAGGTGTCCCTCGGTACGGCCCGCGTGCATTATGACCGGGGAAAGAAGAGGCT
>JBBSOM010000809.1:0-2064 GCA_038259715.1 Longimicrobiales bacterium | reverse complement strand
GTCGGACGCCCATCACGACGGCTGGCTCCGCACGGGAGACGTGGCCACGATCGACGGCCGAGGCTACGTCCGTCTGGTCGACCGGACCAAGGACCTGATCCGGAGTGGGGGCGAATGGATCTCGAGCGTCCAACTCGAGCACGCGCTCATGGACCATCCCTCCGTCGCGGAGGTGGCAGTGGTCGCGGTTCCCGACGCCCGGTGGCAGGAGCGGCCATGGGCCTGTGTGGTATTGCGGGAGGTGGGGGAGTCCGCTGCCGGCGCGCGCGACCCGGATGCTCTGTTGCGCGGGCTCCGGGACCGCTTCCCGAAGTGGTGGGTGCCCGACCAGGTCGTGTTCCTGGACGCGATTCCGCGCACCTCCACCGGGAAGTTCGACAAGAAGGCCCTGCGCGAACGGCTCCGCCATGCCGCGCATGCGCCCGCGCTGCGGGTCGACTGAGCCGGCACCCCCTCAGGCCGGCGGGACCTCGTGCTCGTAGGCGTAGTCGCGGTAGCGTTCGACCTCGGACGTGCGGCGTGCTTCGTCCCATCCGAGAACGCCTCCGAGGACCCGCGCGGCTTCCTGGGCGCCCGCGAGTCCGTGATCCGGAGAGAAGAGCAGGAGCGCGGCGCGCCGGTCCATGAAGTCGATCAGGGAGCCGGCCATCTCCCGCTCGCCGGCAAGTCGGGCTTCGGCGCGAAGCGCCGGTACGTCTTCGCCGAGCGGACGGAGCCACGCCGGGTCCTCACGGCCGAGCGCGAGGATGTCGTCGAGCTGCCGGCCGTAGAGCCAGACCAGCCGTCGGGCCGTCGTGGCGGGTACACCGCGGGCTTCGAGTTCCGCCTGGCGGCCCGCCCGGAACGCCTCCGCGTCGCCTTCGGGAGTGCCTGGAAGGGGGACCTGTGTGGTGAGATCCTCGTCGTTGGGTGGAGGGCCCAGCTCTTCGTGAACCGCCTCCATCACGCGTTCACCCATGCGGCGGTACGTCGTGAGCTTTCCTCCCGCAATGCTCACGAGTCCATGCGGCCCGCGCCAGACTTCGTCCTCCCGGGACGTGTCCCGCGTGGTCTTGCCCTCCTCCATGATCAGCGGCCGGACCCCCGCCCACGTCGCGAGCACGTCGTCCAGGGTGAGGCCCGCGTCCGGGAAGCAGTCCTGCACCATCGCCAGAAGCTCGACGACTTCGGCCCGGGTGGCGCGGGGTGCGTCGAGCGGACCGTGGTACTCGGCGTCGCTCGTGCCGACGTAGACATGGTCGAGACGTCGCATGGCGAGGCCGCGGCGCCCCGTCCGTGACTTCAGGAAGGTCGCGCCTTCGATCGGCAGCCGTTCGGCGGAGAGCAGGAAATGAATGCCTTTGCTGGGGCGCAGGGCTTTCTCGACCGGGAGCCCCGAGTCCTCCAGGACGCGCTGTGCCCAAGGGCCTGCGGCGTTGACCACGCAACGAGCCGAAACTTGATGGACGTTTCCGGAGACCTCGTCCCTGAGGAGGGCGCCGACCACGGCGCCGTCGTCCCCGCGGAGTAGGCGCTCGACACGCGCGTGGTTGGCCACGGCAGCGCCGTGCTGGGCAGCGCTGAGCGCGTTCTCCAGGGTCAGGCGCGCGTCATCGGTGATGTACTCGGGATAGCGGACGGCACCTTTGAGCGGATCTCTCAGGCCCGGGAGTTGCTGCCGCACCTCGTCGGGATCGAGGTTGGCATGCCGGTCGTCGTCCTCGGCGCCAGCCAGCCAGTCGAAGACGGAGAGCCCCGCCTTGATCTTGAGAAGCGAGTCCGGGGCGAACACCGGGTACAGGAAATCCATACGGTGCACGAGATGGGGTGCGATCTCCCTCAGGACGGTGCGCTCCCGTGCCGATTCACGCACGAGCAGGATGTGTCCGTACTCCAGGTATCGCACGCCTCCGTGTATGATCTTCGACGACCGGCTCGACGTGCCGAACGCGAAGTCGACCTTCTCGACGAGGCCGACCTTCCAGCCGCGCAGTGCGGCGTCGCGGGCCACCCCGCACCCCGTGATGCCTCCGCCGATGACGAGCACGTCCACGCCGTCGTCCGCCATCCGGGCGAGCGAGCGCT
>JBBSOM010000808.1:0-2070 GCA_038259715.1 Longimicrobiales bacterium | reverse complement strand
CTCGCGCTCGTGGAGGGCAAGGGAACGCGCGTGCGCGACGCCGACGGCAACGAGTATCTCGACCTGTTCGGCGGCATCCTGACCACGTCCATCGGTCACTCGCACCCGCGCATCTTCGAGCGCGTGACCGAGCAGATGCAGCGGCTGGGCCACGTGTCGACGCTCTACGCCACCGACGTCCAGGTCGAGGCCGCCCGCCGACTCGCGGAGATCGCGCCCGGCAACCTCAAGCGCACGTTCTTCACCAACTCGGGCACCGAGGCCGTCGAGACCGCGCTCATGATGGCGTGCCTGCACACCGGTCGCAGTGAGATTATCGCGCTGCGCATGGCATACCATGGCCGCTCCTTCATGGCCACGAACGTTACGGCGCATGCATCTTGGCGCCCGCTCGCCACTCGGGTGGCCGGGGTGCACCATGCGCTCGCGCCGTACGAGTACCGCTGCCCCTTCAAGACGCCGTGTGACGAGACGTGCGCGGAGAAGTTCGCGCTCGATGTCGAAGAGGTGATCCGCACCTCGACCAACGGACAGCCGGCCGCGTTCATCGCGGAGACGGTGCTCGGGGTCGGTGGCTACGTCGTCCCGCCGCCCGGCTACTTCCAGCGCGTCGCGGAGATCGTGCGAGGCTTTGGCGGCCTGATGATCATCGACGAGGTCCAGGCCGGCTTTGGACGGACCGGGAAGTGGTTCGGCATCGAGCACCACGGCATCGTACCCGACATCATGGTCATGGCCAAGGGCATCGCGGGTGGCTTCCCGGTGGGCGCGACAATCACCACCGACGAGATTGCCGCGTCCTGGAAGGGAAAGACGATCTCCACGTTCGGAGGCAACCCGGTCTGCATGGCCGCGATGTGCGCCACGCTAGAGACCATGGTCGACGAGAACGTGCCGGCCAACGCGGAAGCCCGCGGCGCCGAGCTCCGCGCCGGCCTGCTGGCCCTTCAACGCGAACACGCATGGATCGGCGACGTCCGCGGTCCAGGGCTCATGCAGGCCATGGAACTCGTCGACGTCGCGGACGGCAAGCCGGACGCCGCGCGCACCAACGCGCTCCTGGACGCGTGCCGTGAGGAAGGGCTTCTGCTCGGTCAGGGCGGCATGTTCGGCCACTGCATCCGCATCGGACCGTCCCTGCTCGTGACCGCGGACGACATCGCCGAAGGTCTCGAGAAGCTCGGACGGGCCTGCGCGCGCGTGAGCGCGTAGGGCTCGGGCGCGTCGGCGCGTCGACCCTACGCGCCCTGGGTCACCTCCGCATACGCGCAGGTCAGGATCTCGCGGGGGCTGGTGCGGCCGAAGGGACCGAACTCCTCGAAGCCCGTGAGCGGCTCTCGCATGGCCATGATTTCGTCTTCGGAGTGGCCGGCCTTCACCTGAGCTTCGACGAACGCCAGCACCGCGCCGAGGTAGTCCTGGAAGTGGACTACGTCCTCTGTCTGGCCCGTCACCGGGAGGTCGGTGGCGGCGTGGCCGAAGATGTAGAGCGTGTCTGCGTCGTGGTCTTCCAGGGCGCCGTCCAGCGCGGTCATCCAGCCGTGAAGCGTTGCACCGGCGGCGCGGTCCACCACCGGATGACGACGGTTGAACATGAGGTCGCCCATGTGCGCGACGTTGGCGCGCTCGAAGGTCACGACCACGTCGCCGCTCGTATGCGCCCGACTGTAGAACTTCGCGGTCACATGCTCGTCGCCGGCGTCGGTCGACCAGGACTCGGCGAACGTGACGTCGGGGTACAGTTGGTCCTCGGGCGGGTTGCCGCCGGGTGGGTTGTGCATGTGCTCAGCGGCCTTCGTCTGTGCGACGACCGATCGGGCGACGCCCCGGAATGAGATGTTGCCGCCCGTGTGGTCGCCATGATGGTGGGTGTTCACCAGGCAGTCCACGGGGCGGTTGCCGGACCGCTGGTTCAGGCCCGTGATACAGGTCGTCGCCTCCGCCGGGAACTGGCTGTCAACCACAAGAACCACGTCGGGGTTGACCAGGTACCCGATGGTGCCGCCGCGCATCGTGAAGTATCCGACGTCTTGTCGCAGCGGCGTGAAGACCGGCTTGGCTTCCTGGCTT
>JBBSOM010000807.1:0-2070 GCA_038259715.1 Longimicrobiales bacterium | reverse complement strand
CTCCGTCACCGGGGCCGGGGTGCTGCTCGTAGGCATGGCCGTCCTGGTGCTGCGCCTGATCGGGCGAGAGGAAGCCATGCTCGTCGAACGCCATGGCGATCCCTTCCGCCGGTACCTCGAGCGAGTCCCCCGCCTGGTGCCCTCGGTCCGGCCGCGCGTCGACGCATCGGGCGCCCTCCCTCGTTGGCCGCAGGCGTTCGCGGGCGAGACCTTCATGTGGTCCTTCGTGGTGGGCAGCGCGGTCTTCGCCGCGACGTTCGACGTCCGGGCCGCATCGGCCATCTTGCTCGCCGGGGTGGTCGTCTACCTGTTGCAGCGCGCCGCGGAGCGACGGCGCGGAGTCGGGGCTGCCGGCGACGCACCGGACCGTCGCTCCTAACGAACGCCGCCGCCGGAGGGTCGAACTCGAGGTAGCCCCCCCGATGGGAAGTGATGATGCTCGACGTGGACCTGCGCCTGCTCCGGCCCCTCCTCGCCGCACTCCTGCTTACCGCATGCGGCGGGAGCGCTCCGACGTCGCCCGAAGTCGGCCCCCCTCCCGGCGCCGACGTCGATGTCCCCTACCCGATCGACCGGGGCGACGACGGCGCGGCCACGCCCGGGAGTTACAAGGGCCTCCCGCTACGACTCCTGTACAACGGCGCGCCCACGGTAACCCCGGTAGACAGCCTGATCGGCGTCGTTTGTCTGGGCATGAGCAACGCCAATCTGGAATGCACGGCGCTGGCCGCCGGGGTCGCCGGCGAGTGGGCCGCGCAGGTAAACCCGGCGGTCCGGATCGTGAACTGCGCCGTGGGTGGGCACGCGATCGAACGGTGGATCGACCCGGCCTTCGACGACGTGTTGTGGGACGCCTGCCTCGATCAGAAGATCCGAAAGGCCGGCGTACGCCCCGACCAGGTCCGGGTGATCTACCACAAAGCGGCGGACCAGTTCGGGATCGGGCCCGGGGGCCAGTCATTGCCCCCCTATCCGGCGTCGAACTCGGACTTCTTCGCGTTCCAGGACCATCTCTCGGCGTTCGCCGCCAGGGTGTCGCGCGAGATCCCGTCTGTTCAGGCCGTGTACGCGTCCTCGCGAAGCTACGGCGGCTTCAGCCGGCGTCCCGAACGCGGGGAGCCGCTCAGCTACGAGGAGGGCCACGCGCTCAACCGGTGGATCGAGGACCATCCCCTGGTGGATGGCGTCTGGTACGGATGGGGGGCCTATCTGTGGGCGCCCGACTGCGCGACCGGCGAAATCAACGGCAGCGGCACATGCTACCTACGATCCGACTATCAGGCCGACGGCGTGCACCCTGCGAAGTCGGGGCAGAACAAGATCGCGGCACTGATGCACGCTCGGCTCCTCGAGGAGCCGTGGTATCGAAGGTAGCCGGCTCCTTCAGAAAATCGGCCCCACTTCCCTCCGCGCCTGCTCCAACTCGACAAGGGCGTCCGCATCCGGCGTCGTGACGAGGCTCACCCCGAACGTGCAGGCGAAGCCCGCCGCGAAGCCGGGAATCATCTCATACAGGTTCCAGAAGCGCTCCTTGAAGAAGAGCACCCACACGACGGTGACGACGAAGCCGCTGACCATGCCGGCGATCGCCCCCGCTCTTGTCGTCCGCTTCCAGAACAGCGAGCAGAGCACCACCGGCGTGAACGCGGCGGCGATGCCCGACCACGCGAACAGCACGAACCAGAAAATCATGCGCGTCTGGCTGAGCGCGAGCGCGATGCCAACCCCTCCGATGACGACCGTCACGCCCTTGCCGAGCAGCGACAGTTTTCGCTGGTCCGCGTCGGGGTCGAATACGTTCTGGACGACGTCGCGCACCACGGTGGCCGACGCGAGGATCAGCAGTGAATCCACGGTCGACATGATCGCCGCGAGCACCACGACCAGAAATATGCCCGTGAAGAAGGGCGGAAAGAGCGCATGGCTCAGCGCGGGGAGGACGGTCTCCGAATCCGCGAGACCGGGGAACAGAACGCGGCCGGCCATCCCCGACAGGACCGCGCCCACGTCGAAGCCGATCACGCACAGCACGGCCCAGAGCCCGCCGTCCTCGATCTGCCGTTGATCCGT
>JBBSOM010000806.1:0-2071 GCA_038259715.1 Longimicrobiales bacterium | reverse complement strand
GCACACGATCTCGCTCTCGAGCGCTATCCGCAGCATGACGTCGCTGCCGGCCGAGGTCTATCGGCTTCCGGACCGGGGGGTGCTGCGGGTCGGCGCGGCGGCGGACGTGGTGGTCTTCGACCTGGCTCGGGTGAAGGACACGGCCGTGTACACGGACCCGCATCAACTCGCTGAAGGGATGGTCTGGGTGTTCGTGAACGGTCAGGCCGAAGTCGCGAATGGGGACTACACGGGCATGAAGGCCGGGCGCGTCCTCCGGAAGGGCATGTAGCGAAGCGCGAGCGCCGCCGCCGCAGCCTCCAGATGGGTCTCGTGAAACGGCACGATTGACAGCATGGGTCAGAGCAGCGCCCGATGGCGGGTGTTGGGTCGGGTCAACGAGCCGCGAACCGTCGCATCCATAGCCCGGGAGGTCGGCTATGCCCGCCAGAGCGTGCAGCGGGTCGCCGACGTGCTGGCAGGTGAGGGGCTGGCGCGCTACCTGGAGCACCCGACGGATGGTCGCACGAAGCTGCTGGAACTGACGCCGCAGGGCCTGGAGGTGCTCAACGCGCTCTACCAGCGCCAGTTGGCGTGGTCGCAACGCGTGCTGACCCTTCTGGATCCGGAGCTGTTGCGCGCGGCCACGGCATCACTCGGGGCGATTGGAAGGGTCCTCGATTCCGTCGTCCATGAGGAAACGCCACACGACTCCGGGCCAGAGGCCGGCGGCCCGACCCACGAACCGAACCGACAACATTCGAAGGAGGGGGAGAGGTAATGCACCGCTTCATCGTGCTGTATCGTGCGCCACAGAGCGTGGCCGAGCGCTTCGCCACGGCGACTCCCGAGGAGGCCGCAGCGGGGATGCAGCTATGGGCTGATTGGGCGCGACGGATCGGAACCGCCCTGGTCGATCCCGGCGGGCCGCTGGGCAATGCCGTGACCGTGACTACGGCCGGCATAGTGAGCAGTGACAGCGACATCATCGGCCGTCCGCCCAGTTGAAGCCCGAGGGGTGTGCGCGGGCCTGAGTCGCCTCGCGTTGCGCGAAGCAGAACCCGAAGTCCTCGGGAAGCCGTTCCTCTCCCCAGTGGAATCCCGAGGAGTGTGAGACGGGCCTTCCAGGAACCCATTCGGCGCCCACGCGTCCAATGCCTTCCCAGGAGCAATTCGGGCACCAGCGCGTCACGAAGCTCCGCCCGAGCCAACGCGGGGCCTGTACAGCCTCGGTCTTGCCGCGGCACCTCGGACAACGGAGCCGGGTCGGGGCGCGGCGAACCGCGGCGACCAGCGTCGTAACCAGGAACGAGACGAGTGCGCCGGTCAGGAGTACGAACGTCATCCACGCATCCTACGCTTCCCCGCCCCTCGATGCCAAGAGAAACATCCGACGCGCCTCGCGCGGTTTATGGTCGTTGCCTCATGGTGTAGACTAACCGGTACGGTGAACCTCGGCGGAGAGATCAGATTGGGCGCCATACGTGATTTCATGGAGAAGCACTACCTCCACTTCAACGCGCGTGAAGTGGTGTGGGCCGCTCAGGCCTATGAGGAGCATCTGGAGCGCGGCGGCAAGATGATCGTCACGCTGGCCGGCGCCATGTCGACCGGTGAACTCGGGATCACGCTGGCGCGCCTGATCCGCGCCGGGAAGGTCCACGCGATTTCGTGCACGGGCGCGAACCTCGAGGAAGACGTCTTCAACCTGCTGGCCAACAAGGAATACGAGATCATCCCGTCGTGGCGGGAGCTGTCGGTCGAAGACGAGGTGGCACTTTACGCGCGTGGCATGAACCGCGTGACCGACACATGTATTCCCGAAACGATCATGCGCCATCTGGAGAAGCGGCTGGTCAAGTTGTGGTCGGACGCGGCCGATTCCGGCGAGCGTTATACGCCGGCCGAGTATCTGTTCAAGGTGCTCGACGATCCGACGCTCGCGCGGCATTACCAGATCGACCCGGCCAACTCGTGGATGCTCGCCGCCAAGGAGATGGACGTCCCGGTGTTCGCGCCCGGCTGGGAGGATTCGACTACCGGAAACATCTTCGCGGCCAACGTGATGCTGGGGAACGTGAAGCACCACACG
>JBBSOM010000805.1:0-2074 GCA_038259715.1 Longimicrobiales bacterium | reverse complement strand
GCGAGCCGGTGGAGCCACGTGCCGAACCGGGCATCCCCACGGAACGAACCCAGCTTCTGCCAGGCCCGGATGAACACCTCCTGCGTCAGATCCTCCGCCACTTCGTCGCCCACCATGCGTCGAGCCAGGGCGTGGATGCGGTCCACGTGCCCCCGATACAGTCGCTCGAAAGCTGCGTGGTCGCCGTCCGTCGCCCTCTGAACATCCGTTGCCTCAGCGGGTGCAGGCACCAACCTTCGAAATCCTCGTGGTCACGGGTCTCAGGTACGCCGCCCGGAGCAGGTTTGTCGGTGACTCGGGTTCCCGTCCTATCTTTCTCGTGCACAGGATTGGACGGGGCACGGCGTGTTTGGGTTGGAAGTCCGCTTGCGTCCATCCGCCACCTTCCCGCACCATGGATCGACCCGCGTTCCTCCACAAGGGCGTCAACAGGTCGCTGAAGAAAGGGGGTACCCCGCGCGCATGGAAACCCCCATGCGCCCAACATCATGATTGATCATATCTTAGGTGGTTGCCGGTTGGGACGGCACGGCCCCGACAACGCTTTGCGTTGTTACCCCGTCGTTGAACCTCCTCGACGTAGCTACGGCTATGTCTTCGGAGATTCGCCTAGGATTCGGGACCGTGGCGCTCCCAACGCGGGGTGCCCCCTTCCTTCAGCGACCTGTCAAGGAGTACTCCGATGCAGATCCTTCCCGTCGACCTCACCGCTCTGGCCGCGGTCATCCTCGGCACGTCGATCGTCCTGGTGCCCGTGATCGGTCTCACCGCCCGCTTCGCCCTGAAGCCCACCGTCGAGGCGCTGAGCCGCTTTTTCGAGAACAAGGGCCTGGGTGACAACGTCCAGATCCTCGAGCGCCGCATCGCGCTCATGGAGCAGCAGATCGAGCAGATGGACAACTCGGTCCGTCAGCTCGCGGAGGTGACGGATTTCCATCGGCAGCTCGGTACCGGCCGGCCGGAGGGCGCACCCTCCGGACCGAAGAAGGAGCAGGCGTGACCATCGAGATCATCGCGCATCGCGGCTTCAGCGCACGGGCGCCCGAGAACACGCTCGCCGCCATGGAGGCGGCAGTCGCCGCCGGTGCCGACGCCGTCGAGTTCGACATCCACACCGCCGCCTGCGGGACGCCCGTGCTCTTCCACGACACGAGGCTGAGCCGGACCACGAACGGCGTCGGCCCTGTTCGCCGGAGGACCTTCACCCAACTCGAGGCGCTCGACGCGGGCAAGTGGTTTTCCCCGGACTTCATCGGCGAGCGCATCCCCTCCCTGCAGGAAGCGCTGGAGGCACTCGATGGACGCATCGGGCGTATCTACGCCGAGGTGAAGGGCTTTCGCGAACTGGAGGACCTGGACCGCATCGTCCGCCTGACACGCGAAGCCGGCATGCTCGACGACGTCGTGTTCATCTCGCTGAACTGGACGCTTCTCGACCGGATGAGGAGCCAGCGGCCAGACCTGGCCATCGGCTACATCGTCGACGAGGTGGGGAAAGTCGACGAGGCCCTCGATCGAGCCCGGGGCGATGCGCGGGCGCTGATCGACTTCCGGGCGGAGCTTCTCCTCGACGACCTGACGCGCGCCGAACGTTGCGCCGACGCAGGTATCGACATGGCGGTCTGGACCGTCGACGAACCGTCCCAGGCGAGCCGACTCTACGACCTCGGTGTGCGCCGCATCACCACGAACCAGGTGGAGTCGCTCCTGGCCTGGAAGAACGCCCAGTGACGTCCGCGGGTGCGTCGCACCCCTTCTCTCCGGAGGGGCGGCAGCGCTCGCTCGCCCGGATGGCGGACGACGGCGTGGACGTGCTCGTCATCGGCGGAGGCATCACGGGGTGCGGGGTGGCCCGCGACGCCGCACTGCGCGGCTGGATGGTCGGCCTCGTCGAGAAGGTCGACTTCGCGTTCGGTACGTCGAGCCGGTCGTCGAAGATCATACACGGAGGGGTCCGATACCTGGAGTACGGACACATCCTGCTCGTGCGTGAATCGGCACGGGAGCGCACCGTCCTGAGGGAGATCGCACCCCATCTCGTGCACCGTATGGATTTCCTGTACCCGGTGTTCGC
>JBBSOM010000804.1:0-2082 GCA_038259715.1 Longimicrobiales bacterium | reverse complement strand
GGCTCGACCCTGTCGGCCAGGATCGACACGAAGACCAGGTTGTCGATGCCCAACACGATCTCGAGCACCGTAAGGGTCGCCAGGGCGATCCATGCGTCCGGCCTTGTGATCCACTCCATCGTCATCTGTCCGGGCTGATGGGAGCGTAGGCCCCACGTCCTCCGGGGCCGTCGCGGTAGGCGAAAAAGGTAGAAGGATCTGCATCGACCGTCGCTATTGCGCATCGATACTATGAAATAATAGTATTGAACCGTTGGACGGTGGCCGGCGTCCACGGGTGTGCGGCGCCGGACCCCACCCGGTGCTGACCCCATCCATTGGAGGCGACTCCGTTGAAGCCATTCCGGTACCACATCCTGCTCGCCCTCGCGGAGGGCGCCCTGCACGGCGCGGAGATCCGGCGCCGGGTCGAGGAGGACAGCCGCGGTGCCGTGACGCTCTATCCAGCAACACTGTACGGGACGCTGGACGAGTTGACGGCCGACAGCCTGATTGTCGAGGTCGAGCCGAACGACGCGGACCCGGAGCAGGTACGGTGGCGTTTCTACGCGCTCACGACGGCCGGTCTTGAAGCGTTGGACGTGGAGACGAGGCGACTCGAGGCGGTGGTAGTACGCGCCCGGACCGCGTTGGGAACGGCTGCGGGCACATGAAGCCGGAGCAGCCCCGGCATGGACTCTATCGCGCGCTCCTGACACTACTGCCTGCGGAGTTCCGGGCCAGACACGGGGCGGAGATGGAGCGGGTTTTCGCGGAGCTGCTCCGCGGCCGGCGGGGCGCCGCCGCCGCCCAGGCCTGGGGACGGGGGCTGTGGGATGTGATGAGGACCGCGTGGCGTGCGCGGACGCGAGGGGTGGGGTCGGCCCGGGGCACATCGGTGTCCGGGCGAAGAGACGATGACGCCGGAGCGAGGGAGGGCAATGCCATGGAGGACATGGTCCAGGACCTGAAGTACACGGTGCGGCAGCTCGCCCACAGGCCCGGCTTCGCGGCCGTGCTGGTCCTGACGCTGGCGCTCGGTATCGGGGCGAACACGGCCGTGTTCAGCGTGGTCGACGGCGTACTCCTTCGGCCGCTGCCGTATCCGGAGCCGGACCGGCTGACGGTCGTCTGGTCCCAGTTCCCGACCATGAACCTCATGGAGTTCCCGGTCTCGTGGCCCGAATACGACGACTATCGGACCCAATCGCACTCGTTCGAACAGCTCTCGATCTGGGGACGCGCGCAGCGAACGATCACAGGGGGCGACAGCCCCGAACGTCTCGATGTCGCCTACGGCACCTGGACGCTCTTCCCGGTGCTCGGCGTCCAACCGGTCTTGGGCCGTGTGTTCGGGGAGGAGGAGGACGTAGCCGGCAGCGACAACGTGGTCGTGCTGTCCAACGACCTCTGGCGGCGTCGCTTTGGAGAGGATCCTTCGATCGTCGGAAAGTCCATCGAACTTGATGGACGCACTACCCAGGTGCTGGGTGTGATGCCGCCCGGCTTCGCCTTTCCCGACCGCGACACCCAAGCTTGGATTCCCGCCGGGATCGACCCTGCGGATCCGCCCGGTCGGTCCAGTCACTTCGCGCGCATCCTAGGTCGTCTCGCGCCTGGCGTCAGTCGCTCCGACGCGGCCCAGGAGTTGGACGGACTCATGACGCGCTGGGAGGCGGACGCGTCGCTCAGTCACTCGTGGAACCACAAGCTTCATCCGGCCTTCATGCGGTCGTTGCACGACGACATGGTGGGTGACGTGCGCACGTCGTTGTACGTGATGCTCGGCGCGGTCGGACTGGTCCTGCTCATCGCGTGCGCAAACGTCGCGAACCTGCTCCTGGTGCGTGGCGAGGGCCGCCTGCGCGAAGTGTCGATCCGAGCCGCCATGGGCGCGGGGCGCGGGCGCATCGTCCGCCAGCTCCTGACCGAGAGCATCCTGATGGCGGTGGTCGGCGGCGTGGCGGGCGTGGGCCTGGCCCACCTCGGGCTCTCGGCGCTCCTGGCGTTGGCTCCGGCCGATCTGCCGCGTACGGACGGGATCCACCTGAACGGAACGGTGCTCGCCTTCTCGGCCGGCGTGGCACTCCTGTCTGGGATCCT
>JBBSOM010000803.1:0-2086 GCA_038259715.1 Longimicrobiales bacterium | reverse complement strand
CCTCTATGAGACGTACGACGGCGGCGTCGCGTTCCGGAAGATCAACAACTTCCCGATCGGCCAGTTCTACGACATCGCCGTGGACATGCGCGAGCCCTACTGGGTATACGGCGGCCTCCAGGACAACCACTCCTTCATGGGACCGTCCCGGACGCGCCGCTGGGCGGGGATCCTCAACGACGACTGGATGGAGGTCGGCTTCAGCGACGGGATGGCGTGGGAAGCCGACCCGCGGGACACGCGCTACATCTACGGCAGCTCGAGCGGCGGCAACTACTTCCGCTACGACGCCAACACCGGTGACATCCTCGACATCAATCCGGTGCCCCCGAAGGGGGAGCAGTACCGCTTCGACTGGGCCGCGCCGGCGTTCCTGTCCCGGCACAACCCCGACGTCCTGTACATCGCCGGCAACCGCCTCTTCACGTCGCGCGATCATGGGGAGACCTGGGAACGCACGGAGGACCTGAGCCGTCAGGTGGACCGTGACGGGCTCGAGATCATGGGTGTGAAGGGAAAGAACCTCTCGATCTCGCCCAACGACGGGACCAGCAGCTACGGCGAAGCCACTACCATCGGCGAGTCGCCCCTGGATCCCGCCGTACTGTGGGTAGGCTTCGACGACGGCAACCTTCAGGTCAGCCGCGATGGCGGCGCCACCTGGACCGAGGTCTCGCACAACGTGACCGGCCTCCCCGACGGTACCTACGTGAGCCGGGTGATCGGCTCAGCCAAGGGAGCCGGAGTCGCCTACGCCACCTTCGACGCGCACCGGGACGGCGACTTCCGCCCGTTCGTGTTTCGCACCGACGATTTCGGCGCGTCCTGGACGCCGCTGCAGGCGGGACTCCCGACGACCGGCTCGGTCAACGTGATCGTCGAGCACCCGGACAACGACGACGTGCTCTTCCTCGGCACCGAGCACGCGCTCTTCGCCAGCACCGACGCGGGGGCGCACTGGGCGAAGGTCCCGAACCTGCCGACCACGCTCTACGACGACCTGATCGTGCACCCGCGGGAGAAGGATCTTGTCATGGCCACGCACGGCCGAGCCATCTGGATCCTGGACGACACGCGCCCCATCGCGGAGTGGAGCAAGGCCGACGGCGCGGCGTACCTCTTCTCGATCGCGCCGGGCACCATCATGCAGTACCGGAAGGACACGTCCTACCGCGGCAATGCCGACTGGATCGGCGACAACCCCGACGAAGGCGTCCTGGTCACCTACAAGCTCGGAGCCGGTTCGGGCGACGCCACGCTACGCATTGCACGAGACGACGGCACGGTCGTCCGTGAACTGAAGGTCCCGGCGGACGCCGGCGCACACCGCGTCAACTGGGATCTCCGCCACGCAATGCCCGGCAAGCCCGATGTCTGGAAGCGATTCGAAGACCCCGACCTCGCGCACACCCTCGAGCAGCGCGGCCCCTTCGTGTCACCCGGCACCTACACCGTGACGCTCGCGGCTCGGGGCACGGAGTCCAGCCAGACCGTGCAGCTCAAGGGGGATCCGGACATGAAGATCTCGGTGGCCGAGTACCGCACACGGGAGCGCTTCCTCCTGGACCTCCTCGACTTGAACCAACAGGTCGCGGAAACCATGAAGGCCATGGGCGTGACCGGCGGCGGCGGCTTTGGAAGGCCCTCCGGCCCGCCCGACAGCCCTGAGAGCCGGATTCGCGCCGTCGCCCGGACCATCAACGGGGTGTATGGCTCGCTCAACGGCGCGGCCGTGCAGGAGGGCTCGCTCTATCCGCCCACGCAGACCATGCGGGACGCGGTGGAGGCCGCCAAGAAGGAATTGGCGACGCTCAAGGGAGGCGTGTAAGGGGGCTCGCCGTCCGTCGCCGTCCGTCAGTGGCCGAAAAGCGCCAGCGGAACCCTGAAGATCGAGATGATGGCGTTGTCGAGCGGCGGTTTGTCGGGACTCGTCTCGTTTTCGGATGAAAGGACGAGCCATGTGCTGGACGCCGCGGCCACGATCACCCCGACCGCCACGCCCGTCTTCCACTTGCTCAGCGTCCGCGTCTGAAGCGAGACCAGATCGTCGATGCCGATCTTGATCCGGTTGTGCAAGGCCTCCCGG
>JBBSOM010000802.1:0-2088 GCA_038259715.1 Longimicrobiales bacterium | reverse complement strand
TGCCGGTTCCCGGAGCCGATCGGCGTCGCTGCGCCTGGTCCGTTCCCGAGGGTTTCCTGGCGGGAGAGATCGATGGGTTGGAAGGAGAGGAACCGCCGCCGCACCCGCGGCGTCCGCGGGTCCGGGCTGGTCGGGGTACTGCTGTGTGGTGCACTCGCCACCGGGTGTATCCAGGGACCACCCTCGGTGGGAGGACGGAGCGTCCCCCCATCTCCTCAGGACGTCTGGGTTCCGCCGGCCGAGGCGCGCCCTCGCACCGAGCCGGTCCTGGCTTCCGTCGATGCTTCCGCGCTGACGCCGGCGATGATGAGGGAGGCGGCCCAGGGCCTGACGATGTCGCAGGTCGTCGATCTGGCGCTCCGCAATAATTCCGCCACGCGGGTCTCGTGGCTGTCGATGCGGGCGGCCGCGGACGCGTATGGCCAGGAGCGCGGACGCCTTCTCCCCACCGTCACCGCTGGCGCTACGGCGCTCACGTCCAAGCAGTTGGCGTCGTCGGTGCGCTTCGGCGGACAGCGCAATCAGATCTCGCCGAACGTGAACCTGTCGTGGCTCGTGCTCGACCTGGGCGGCCGTTCAGGATCTCGCGACGCCACGCGCGAAGCCACATATGCCGCCGGCTTCACGCACGACGCCGTGATCCAGGGCGCCGTGCTCCAGGCAGAGAGCGCTTACTTCGGCTACATGGCTACCCAGGCGCTACTGGAAGTACAGCGCGCCTCGGTGGAGGAAGCCGAGGTCAATCTCGAAGCCGCCCAGCACCGCCATGACGTGGGGCTCGCCACCATCGCCGACGTCCTCCAGGCGCGCACCGCCGCCTCGCAGGCGCGGCTGGCGGCCGAGTCGACCGGCGGGCTTCTGCAGGCCGCGCGCGCGGGCTTGGCGGTGGCCATGGGTGTGCCCGCGAACACGCCCTTCGAACTGGCGCCTCCGCCGGACGAGACTCCGGTGGGCGCGGTCGCGGAGAGCGTGGATTCACTCATCGAGCGGGCCGTGGCCAGCCGCCCCGATCTGGCCGCCGCTCAAGCCCGTTCGCGGCAGGCCCTCGCATCGGCGAGAGCCACCCGGTCGCGCGGGCTGCCGAGCATCCAACTCACGGGCAACGGCGGCCGGGTGTACTCCTCCACGCCCGAGTTCAACGGCGGCAGCTACACGCTGTCCCTCGGCCTGTCGGTCCCCGTCTTCTCGGGTTTCTCGCAGAGCTATTCCAATCAGGGCGCCGAGGACCAGGCACTCCTGGCCCAGGCGTTGGCGGGAGGTCTCCGCCAGCAGGTGATCCAGCAGGTATTCACGTCGTACTACGCGCTCCAGACCGCGACCCAGCGGGTGCACACCTCGGACGATCTGCTGGCCAGTGCCCAACAGTCCGAAGACGTCGCGCTGGGCCGCTATCAGGAGGGTGTGGGCACGATCCTCGACCTCCTCACCGCGCAGAAGGCGCTCGCGGATGCGCGCGCTCAGCAGAGCCAGGCACGCTGGAGCTGGCTCCTCTCCCTCGCTCAACTCGCCCATGACGGAGGCGTCCTGGGCGTGGACGGTACGGCGTCCCTGCCGGTCGTCCCGGACCCTCCGAGCCCGGATTCTCCGAGCACCCCGCTTCGCTGAGAAGGTTGGAACCATGCGTCTCGTTTCACTCCGCTGTGCCACGTTCCCACTTCTCGTGTTCCTCACGGCGTGCGGCGCTACATCCGACCGTCCGCAACAACAGGCCGTGCCCGTGACGGTGGCTGCGGTGGAGAAGGGGCCGGCCCCGTTCGTCGTCGTTGCCGACGGATCGGCCGAGCCCCTGCAGACGGTCCAGGTCGAGTCGCAGGTCGGCGGTGTCCTCCTGTCCGTCGACTTCACGGAAGGCCAGGACGTGACCGCGGGCCAGCCGCTCTTCCACATCGATCCACGGCCGTTCCAGGCCTCGCTGCGCCAGGCCGAGGCCGTGCTGGCGCGGGACGAGGCGCAGGCCATCAACAGCCAGCGGGACGCCGAGCGGTACCAGAAGCTCGCCGAACAGGACTACGTCACGCGCTCCCAGGCCGACCAGGCGCAGGCGACTGCACGTGCGCAGGCGGCTGGACTCAAGGCCGACAGCGCCGC
>JBBSOM010000801.1:0-2097 GCA_038259715.1 Longimicrobiales bacterium | reverse complement strand
GATCCGCCGGAGCACGAAGGTCTCCCCCGCGCCCGTCTTGAAGGACTTCTCCAAGTTTCTGAGCTTGATCATGCGTCCCGTCCGTTCCTGGGCATCACCGCCGCCACGTCCCCGGGGCCGCCCGCGCGGCGTCGCCCGTCTACCCCCCTTTGACGGCCGCGCAACCGCTCGGGTTTCCGACCTCCGGGTGATGTCCGCTCAAGCTACGCGGAATGCGTCCCGATGCCAGGGACTACCCCGGCCACTACTCGGAGCGGAGCGCCTCCGTGGGCTGGACGCCGGCGGCCCGGCGCGCAGGTACGACCGACGCCACCACGACCACGCCGAGCAGAGCCGCGGCCACCGTGCCGAGCGCCACGGGGTCTACCGGACTGAGGCCGAGGAGCATGAAACGCATCACTCTTCCGAGTGCGAGGGCCGCCAGACCCCCGAGCACGAGGCCCGGGAGCGCGAGCGCGACGCCGCTGCGCAGGATCAAGCGCAGCACCCGCCCCCGCCCCGCACCCAACGCCATGCGCACGCCGATCTCCCGCGTGCGCTGCGACACCGAAACGGCCACGACGCCATAGACGCCGATGCCCGCGAGCAGAAGCGCGAGGAGTCCGAGCACCGAAGTGATCGACGCCGCCACCCGTTGAGGCAGGATACCGATGCTGGTGTAACTCGTCAGCGAGACCACCGGCGTCAGCGAGAGGCTCGGGTCCACGTCCAGGACCGCTCGACGCAGCACCGGCGCCACCCGCGCGATGCCGCCGGGAGCGCGCACCACGACGCTGAGGTCGGGCCGGTACTCCTGCCCGGTGGGCACGTACACGAATGGCTTCGGGGCCTCGGTGATCACCTGATTTTTCACGTCTTCGACCACTCCGACGATCGTTCGCAGCGGGGAGTCGGCCTTGGAGTCGCCGAAGCGCAAGCGTCGGCCCAGAACCTCCTCGCCGGGCCACACGCGGTCGGCAAAGGTCCGGCTCACGACCGCCACGGGCTCGGAACCGTCCACGTCCCCAGCCTCGAAGCCCCGTCCCCGCAGGACCGGCACGCGCAGCGTCTCGAAGTACCCGGGTGAGACGATGTTGAAGTCGATGTCAAGTCCTCCGCGGCCGTCCCCGGCGTCCCACCCCTCAGGGTACGCGGCGGTGCCGTGGCTGCCCAGATCCAGAGGGAGGTCGATGGAGAGCGCGACGTTCTCCACCCCCGGAAGCTCCCGCAGATGCGCCAGGAGGCGCTGTTGGAAGACGCGCCCTTCGGCGGGTTCGTACCCTTCCAGCGACAGGTCCACCATGGTCATGTAGCTGTCCGACGGGTCGAATCCCGATTCGACCTCCGACGCGCGTTGCAACGAGCGAAGGAGCAGGCCGGCGCCAACCAGGAGGACCAGGGAGAAACCGACCTGCCCTGCCACGAAGACTCTCCGCAGGCGGCCGGAGCCGGCCTTCGCGCTCCCGTCGTCCTTGAGCGACGCGACCAACGACAGGCGGGTGGCCTGAAGCGCGGGAAGGAGGCCGAACACCAGCCCCGTGCCCAACGTCACACCCGCTGCGAACAGGAGAACGTGCCAGTCCGGCGACAGGTCCACATGGATGGGAATGGGCACCGGAAGACGGTCGATGGGCGCGAGCGCCAGGAGCCAGGTTCCCAGGGCGGTACCGGCCGCGCCGCCGAGGACGAAGATCGTCAACGACTCCGTGAGCAACTGGCGCACCAGCCGGCGGCGCCCCGCGCCCAGCGCCAGACGGACGGCAATCTCCTTCTCCCGCGCGCTGGCCCGCGCTACGAACATTCCGGCCACGTTGGCGCACGTGACCAGAAGGATGAGCCCCACCATGCCCATGAGCACGCCCATGAAGGCTTTCACCGGCCCGCGGCCGGCACCCGGGACGAGCCCGAGGCTCACGACGGACCCGCTCCGGTTCTTGTTCGTGTCCGGATACGCCTCGGCCAAGCGGGCATACACCATCTTCACCTGGACGTCGGCCTCCTCGATCGTGGCGCCTGGCGCCAGCCGGGCCACGGCCATGTGCCAGCTCGAATTCCGCTGGTCGAAGTCGTCCCGCCCGTCCTGGAGGAGCGGGATCGACCGGAGCGGGACATAGACAT
>JBBSOM010000800.1:0-2102 GCA_038259715.1 Longimicrobiales bacterium | reverse complement strand
TTCCGCTTTGCGGACCGCAGCTACGACGGGTACTTCGTCCGTGATTTGCGCGAACTGAACTGGTTCATCCCTCGTGCCAAGAAGGACTTCTCCCGACTCCTGGACTCGCTGGCTGTGGGCAAGATGGATCTCTCCGCCTACGAGCCCGTCAACCCGCAGTACCAGCTATTGAAGGCCGGCATCCAGGCCAACCGCGATCTGGCGAAGTTGCCGTGGCCGGTGCTCGACCTCCCCAAGGGTCTGCGCAAGGTGGAGGTCGGCGACACCGCCGAGGTCGTGGGAATCATACGCCATCGACTGCATCTGCTCGGCGACCTGGCAACGGACGGCGCCGGGCCCGTCTACGACAGTGCCATGGTCCCGGCGGTGCGTCGCTTCCAGGCGCGCCACGGGCTGGAAGCAGACGGCGTCATCGGTGCCGGCTTCCTGCGCGCGATGAACGTGCCGCTCGCCGAGCGCTTGCGGACCATGCTGATCAACATGGAGCGCCTGCGCTGGGTCCCCGAGGTACAGCCCTCCGACATGCTCCTTGTGAACATTCCCGAGTTCCGCCTACACGTCTTCGAGAAGGGCAGGGAGGTGATGAGCATGGGGGTGGTGGTGGGCGCGAGCGTGACGGGCACCGTCATCTTTGCCGACTCCCTCACTCAGATCGTGTTCAGTCCGGCCTGGACCGTGCCGGCGAGCATCACCACGAACGAGATCCTGCCCAAGATGCGGAGTGACCCGAACTACCTCCGCAAGAACAACATGGAGATCATCGGCGGCACCGCATCGAGGCCGGTGATTCGTCAGAGGCCCGGCGCGAACAACGCGCTGGGCAGGGTGAAGTTCCTTTTCCCCAACAACTACAGCATCTACATGCACGACACCCCGTCGCAGGGTGCGTTCGGACGCGAGCAGCGGGCGTTCAGTCACGGCTGCATCCGCCTGAGCCGGCCGGCGGAGTTGGCTGTTTATCTGCTCCGTGACGATCCCGAGTGGACCGCGGAGCGTATCCGGCAGGCCATGTTCGGCGGCCGCGAGACGACCGTGCGTGTGAAACGCAGGTTGCCCGTGAGGATCGTCTATTTCACCGCTTGGGTGGATGCCGAGGGGATCCTGAACTTCCGCGACGACGTGTACGGGCATGACGAGCAATTGGCGCGGGAGCTGTTCGTAGAAGGCTAGTGTGCTCGTTGACGAGGAGGCTCTGGTCATGCTGAGCGATATCCTGGCGAGGCGAAGATCTGGCCGCCACCATCCAGTCTGTGGCCGCGGGGGTCGACGTATTGCCGCCCCAGATGACCGGATCAGTCTTCTTCCAGATCGCCCGGGACGCCGTGGCCAAGGGCCGGCCCATCACGCTGGACGCCGTGCGCATGACGCCCCGTGAGCGCGAGGTGATCAACCTCATCTCGGAGGGAATGAGCAACAAGGAGATCGCCAGGAGCGATTCCCATCGTGATGGTCGAGGACAACCGGCTGCTCGGGGGAGGGATCGCAGGCGCGCGTCATCGTGATGGACGTCTTCCCGGAACCCGTCGACGTGATGGAATCCGTGACTAGCCCGTTGTAGGCATACGGGATTCGTGCCGTCCCCCGAACGATGTAGACCCTCTTCCCTCCCGATGGCCGATGTCGGCCCGGGAGGGCTGCCGGCAGATTCCTTCTGTACGGATCTCACCACGCTTACCACCGTGGGAAGGTCCGCCCGAAGCGCCGGCGACAGTGCCGGCTACGTCATCCAAGTCCGGAGTATCTCCCATGTCATCCGCCCATCGATGGTCCGCCGGGGCCCTTGCCCTCGTAGCCGCCATTGCCGTCGCCGCGCCGGTCTCCGCGCAGCAGCGTCCGTCCGGAGACGAGGGTGTCGCGCTCATGACCTCCTCCATGCGCGCCATCGCTCCCACCGTCCTCCTCGCGCCGGTGCTGGTGGGCGAGTTGGCCAACGCCCCCACCGTCGCGGCCATGCCGGCCATGCGTCGGAGCCAGAGTGTGGCCCTGATGATCGTCGGCGGAGCGGGGCTGATCGTGGGTTCCCTCATCGACGGCGACACCGGGACGATCATCATGGCCGGGGGTGGCGTCGTCGGCCTCGTCGGTCTCTTCCAGTACCTACG
>JBBSOM010000799.1:0-2103 GCA_038259715.1 Longimicrobiales bacterium | reverse complement strand
GGTCGAAGTGGAGGAGGGGAGGGCGCCGCTCGAGGACCAGGCCATCGACCTCGACCTCGGGGGTGGGCGTTACGGCTCCTCGGCGGCCGTCGGCCCCGGCGATGAGGGGCCGGCGGACATCGCCGATCTGGCTCCCGATGACGACGACCGACCGTCGTTGGATGCGCCGGTCGACGAGTTGGCTGCCCGCTTCGAACCTGGCGAGCGCGCGCCGGGCGAAATCGACCCGTTCGCCCTCTCTGATGCCGAGTCCGAGGACGACGAGGACTCCCGCTGGAGCTGATGCTCCGCCCGCGCTTCCCGACCGAAGGCGATACCCCGATGCGCTACCCGGAGCTTCCGAAGAGCCTCCTCGACATGGAAGAGGAGACCCTCACCCGTTGGCGGGACGAGGCTCTCTTCCGCCGCACCCTCGAGGCCAACGCCGAGGGCGATCCCTTCGTGTTCTACGAGGGCCCACCCACCGCGAACGGCCGGCCCGGCCTGCACCACATCATCAGCCGGACCATCAAAGACCTCGTGTGCCGACACCGCTCGCTCGAAGGGCGCAGTGTGACGCGCATCGCCGGGTGGGACACGCACGGCCTGCCGGTCGAGATCGAGGCCGAAAAGAAGCTGGGTATCAGCGGGAAGCCCGAAATCGACGCGTTCGGCATCGAGAAGTTCAACCAGGTCTGCCGCGACTCGGTCTTCACGTACAAGGAAGAGTGGGAGAGCCTTTCGGAACGTATCGGCTATTGGCTGGAGTACTGGCGTCCGTACGTGACCTTCCACACCGACTATATCGAGTCCGTGTGGTGGGTCCTGAAAACGCTGGCGGACAAGGGCCTCCTGTACCGTGGCCACAAGAGCGTGCCGTACTGTCCGCGTTGCGGGACGGCGCTCTCCTCGCACGAGGTGGCGCAGGGATACAAGGATGTCGAGGACCCCTCGCTTACGTTTCTGGCCGAAATCGTCGGCGCCGACGGCACGGCCGATCCGGACGGGCGCGCCTTTCTGGTCTGGACCACCACGCCGTGGACCGTACCGTCCAATGTCGGCCTGGCCGTGAATCCAGCCCTGGACTACGTGGAGGTTGCGCACGAAGGTCGCCGGCTGATCGTCGCCGAGACGCTGCGCGAGCGGATCTTCGGGGACGGGGCGGAGGTCCTGGCCCGACATCGGGGGAGCGATCTGGTGGGGCTTCGTTACCGCCGGCCGCTGGATCTGGTGCCCGAGCCCGCTGATGCGATGAACGCGTGGACGGTCGTGGCCGAGGACTTCGTCAGCGCCGAGGACGGGACCGGAATCGTGCATATGGCCCCCGCGTTCGGTGCGGACGACTACGCCGCAGGCCAGCGGCACGGTCTGCCGATGCTCAACCCGCTCGACGAGGCCGGGCACTTCAAAGCCGATCTTCCGGTGGTGGGCGGCCTGTTCGTGAAGGACGCCGATTCGGTGCTGGTGGACCAACTCCGGGAAAACGGCCGCCTGTTCCGCATCGCGAAGGAAGTCCACAGCTACCCACATTGCTGGCGCTGCGGCTCGCCGCTCCTCTATATGGCTCGTGACTCCTGGTTTGCCGCGACGTCCTCGCTCAAGGACGAGATGATCGCGAACAACGCCCAGGTGTCGTGGGTTCCTCCCGAAGTGGGTGAGAATCGCTTCGGCGAGTGGCTGCGCGGTAATGTGGACTGGGCGCTCTCCCGGGATCGCTACTGGGGGACTCCTCTCCCGGTGTGGGTATGCGGGACCGACCGCGACCACCTGCGTTGGATCGGCTCGCTCGCGGAGCTTTCGGAGGCCGCGGGTGGGCTTCCCGACGGCTTCGACCCTCACCGCCCGTTCATCGACGGTATCACGTTCGGGTGCGCTGAGTGCGCCGGGACGATGCGGCGCACGCCGGAGGTCATCGACGTCTGGTTCGACTCGGGCTCGATGCCGTACGCCCAGTGGCACTATCCATTCGAGAATGCAGACGAGTTCGAGGCGCATTTCCCGGCGGACTTCATCTGCGAGGGACTCGACCAGACGCGCGGCTGGTTCTACTCGCTGCTGGCGATCTCCACCATGCTGGGGCGTGGACCCGCGTTCCGGAACGTCGTCGTGAACGACTTGATCCTC
>JBBSOM010000798.1:0-2104 GCA_038259715.1 Longimicrobiales bacterium | reverse complement strand
GGAAAAGGAGGCCCGAAGCGAAGGGCACATGCTCGGACGGACCCGGCGCAACAAGGTGGTGGTCTTTCCGGGAGATCCGGCGTGGGTCGGTACCTACCGGCAGGTGGTGCTCGATCGGACGACGGGCGCCACGTTCGTGGGATCGTGCGTGGGGTCGTGCGTGGAGGATCCTGTGCCGGCTGGCGGTACATGAGGAAGCTCTCGAGCGCCCTGGGCGTGGTGGCCGTTCTGGTGCTGTCCGTGGGCTTCGCGTCCCTGAACGGGAGCCAGCGTGTCACGCTCCGGCTCGGCGTCGCGACGTTCTACGGCGTGCCGCTGACCGTCGTCGCGTTCGGAGGACTGGTTGTGGGCATGGTCATCATGCTCGCGGCCAGCGTCCGGTCCGATCTCAAGGTCCGGAAAATCCTGCGTGCCCGGCTCGAGGAAGAAAGCCGCGAGGAACAAAGCCGCTTCGTCGACGGGAGCCAGCAGGACCTGTTCCAGAGGGATGCACCGGTCCGCGACCCCTATGTCGGCGATCCACGTGTGAGGGATGCTCGGGTCAGCGACACGTATGTCGGCGATTCTCGTGTGAGAACTGCACCGGTCGACGCTCCAGGCAAGGAGACCGAGGAAGCGTAGCACGATTGACTGACAGGCCGATACGGAGACCGTCGCGCTCACCCGGATGAGCGGACTTCCTCCGGTGGCGCGCCTCGCTCTCTTGTTCGCGGCGGGCGCCGCCTTCGCTCCCCATCTCGGGCGTCTCGCTCTCGCGCCCTTTCTCCTCCTCCTTCTCCTCCCGCCCATCCGCGTATGGCTGCGTCCGATCGGGCGCCGCTCGCTCATCGTGGGCTTCCTCGCCGGCGTCGTCGCCGGCGCCGGTGTGGGCCGGCGCCCCTCCTGTGCGCCGGCCGGCCCCGCGGGGGCGGCGGCGCGGGTCCACGGTTACTTCGTCGCGCTCTCCCCCGCGGGAACGTCCCCGTTCTCCGCGCGCGGCCCGGCCTGCCGGGAGGAACTCCGCGTCGTCACGCCGAACGACGCGTCCAACGACTCCCTTGCGGCCGGAGAAGCCGTCCTCGTCGTCGGTCGGTGGCGGGAAGGTCGGACGGGCTTCTTCGTCGTCGCGGATTCCGTCCGGCCGGACCCGGGCGCGGCCTTTTCCGTCCGCGCGGCGCTGGCGCGGTGGAGGGGGTCGCTTCTGCGGCGAATCGACGACCTGTACGGGCCGCGTGCACGCCTCGTGTCGGCGCTGACCCTCGCACGCAAGGAGGGACTCGACCCGGACCTCCGCGAGGCGTTCGCGCGTAGCGGCCTCGCCCACCTGCTCGCGATCTCGGGCTTTCACGTCGGCGTCGTCGCGTTGCTGCTCCTCACCGTGCTGCGTCGCGTCCGGCTTTCCCGGCGGCGGGCCGCACTCTTCGCGGCGCTCGGAACGTGGGCGTACGTGGCGCTGCTCGGCTTCCCGGACGCCGCGTGCCGAGCGGCGGTGATCTTCAGCGCGGTAGCCGCGTCCACGCTGCGCGGCCGACCTGTGGCGCGATGGGGTCCGCTCGGTGCCGCGCTCCTCGGGCTCGTCGCGCTCGATCCCGCGAGGCTCGGGTCGCCCGGCTTCCAGCTGTCCTTCGCGGGCGCGACCGGCCTCGCGCTCTGGGCGCCCGGGATCAAGAGGAGGATCGTCGGCACGGCCCCCCGGATTCCGAAGGCGCTGGCCTCGGCGGTAGCGGCCGGATGCGCCGCGACGCTCGCCACCCTTCCCGTCGTGACGTGGCACTTCGAGCGCATCTCGCTGGTCGGCATCCCGGCCACGCTCCTTGCCTCGCCCCTCGTTGCGCTTGCGCTTCCCGGCGCGCTGGCATCCATCGTAGCGGATACGGTGCATCCAGCCGCCGGGCATTTTCTGGCAGGGGGCGTGGACGTCGTGCTTGCGCTGCTCGAGGCGCTCACGCGCGCGTTTGCCGCGCCGGACTGGGCGAGCCTGTGGCTTCCGCGCACGTGGGTGCCCCTCGCGTGCGTGGGGGCCGCAGTGGCGGCCTTCACGGCGAGCCGGCCTGGAATCGGCGCCCGCACGAGACGGAAGGTGGCGGCTTCCGGAGCGATGGCCGTCATCGTCGCGTGGCCTGTG
>JBBSOM010000797.1:0-2106 GCA_038259715.1 Longimicrobiales bacterium | reverse complement strand
GCCGCGCATCACCACGCCCGCCTCGAACTGGCGCCGGATCTCAGGAAAGCGGAAGACGAGATGTCCCTGGGGATCGGGATCCACGTCGGCATTCCATTCGGCGGCCAGATCGTGCAACGCCTTCTCGACCTGGCCACGACGCACCGTCTGATTGTCCTTGAGGCGCGTGGTTACGAAATGGAACGCCTCCTCCACGGTGGTGCCGGTCCCCTCCAGCGCGCGCGTGTACACGAGGCCCAACGTGACCCGGCGCACGTTGCGCCGCGCCCTCCGCTTGTTCTCCCGCGCCACACCCAACATGCGCAGGCCCGGCACCGCGAAGAACATGAGGCTGAAGATCACCGGAACGATCACGAGCCCGATGAACGCCCCCATGCCGCCGATGTGGAGACGGGGAAAGATGAACCAGGGCGAGGTGAGCGCGGCCACCAGCGTGAAGCCGTTCATTCCGGCCACTACCGCGTTGGCGCCGGCCGAGTTGCCGGTGAGCGGCTGTGGGTACTCGAGGCGCATCCATGTGGGATTGGGCTCTCGCGCGGTGACGCGACCGTGCGCGCTCCGCATCAGCGACGGAAACGAGTAGGACAACTCTCCATCGGGTGAGACCATGGGCTCGCCGTCGTAGGCGCCGACCAGGCGGGCCATCTGGCTGTCCGCCTCGGGCACCGGGAGCCCCGTATGCTCGACGAGTTCGGCCGTGGTCAAGACGCCGCTTCGGGCGCGGATCAGGCGCAGCGTACTGCGGTCGAGCTGCTGCTGCGTGGGATGCGGCCGGTCCGGACCGAACACGAACGCGAAGACCTTCTTGTAGAACGGGACCTTGTCGTCCTTGGCCAGCGAGCGCTCCCACTGATGGCCGTAGTAGGGCCGATTGAGGCGCCAGTGCGGCGTCCAGATCCAGTACCAGAAGAAGAAGTTGCCCATCGGCAGGCCGCCGCCGCGCCTCCGCCCGCGACCCCCGAAGATGCCCCCTCCCTTCCGGTCACCGCCTCCGCGCTCGTTCGCGAAGAGCGCCGCGAGCACGAGCACGACGAAGACGACGAAGTAGACGACGAGCATGATCACGATCCACGCCTTGAATGCCTTGCTGAAGACATTCCACACGCCCCGCTTCAGGCGCGCGAGGAACGGCTCCGTGCCGCGCTCGATCAGCTTCTCGTCGAACTGGTAGAGCAGTTCCCCGGAGTCGGACACCGCGAGTTGTCCCCGATGGCTCTCCAGGAGGGCCTTCAGGGCCGCGGTGGAGTCCTCGGCGGGCAGACCGGTCGCGGCCACCACGTCGCCCACCGTGGCCTTGCCGCCGAGGCCGCGCAGGGCGGAGAGGATGTCGGACTGTTTTTCGGCCAGCGCCAGCGTGCTCACGTCGGGCTCGGATTCCTTGAGAGAGAGGCCGGGTTGTGGTACTACGGAAGTCGCCCCGGGATCCTTCGAGGGATCCTTCCCAGGCTCCGTCGAAGCGTCCCGGACCGCGCTACTCCTACCCGATGTCCGTGAAGTCGAAGCGCTTCGACCAGCGGACCGCAACCGCCTCCCCACCCCGTCGGGCCGGGCGAAACCGGCACGAGCGCGCGACGCCGAGCGCCTCGACACTGACTTCGGGGATGCGTGCCGGCGCCTCGATCACCCGGGGTTCCTGCACGACACCGGTCGCCGTGATCGTGAACTGGACGACCGCGTAGCTGAGTCGGGCCTCGCCGTGGTCGATCCAGTCGCCGCACGCGATGAGTTCGGGCGCCTGCTCGACCTCGCTCGGTTCGTAGACCCGGGACCGACGGTCCGGAAGGCCGGCAGCCTCAGGCCCAGCAGGCTCGGGGTCAGGAGCCTCAGGTGTAGTGCCGGCGCAGGCCAGCACACCTGTCAGCGCCACGCCGGCCAACGCCACGCGGGCCAGCGCCAGGCCGGCCACCCCGCGAAAAACCCCTCCCGCGCGTCGCGCCCACCCGTGCGCCGCACGCACGCGAGCGGTCATTGAATACTCTCCACGGCCGTGCGTCCCGCTTCCGCCACCCGCGCACGCGCATCCGCGATACTCTGGACCGTCGCCGCGCTCGAACCCCCGACCTCGATGTCGTCCATGGAGGCGAGGGCGCCGTCGTACCAGGATGC
>JBBSOM010000796.1:0-2119 GCA_038259715.1 Longimicrobiales bacterium | reverse complement strand
GCTCAACCGTCCGGAAGCTCGTCGGATGGCGACATCCATATCCCGTTCGATCGCTATACGCTGCCGAACGGTCTGACCGTGATCCTCTCGGAGGACCACTCGACGCCGACCGTCGCGGTGGACGTGTGGTATCACGTCGGCTCGAAGAACGAGGTGCCGGGCCGTACCGGCTTCGCCCACCTGTTCGAGCACGTGATGTTCACCGGGTCGGCGCACGTGCCGTACGGGATGCACGACCGTTACACGGAGGGTGTGGGTGGAAGCAACAACGGTTCGACCACCAACGACCGCACCAACTACTACGAGACCGTGCCGGCCAACTACCTCGAGGACGAGGTGTGGCTCGAGGCCGACCGCATGGGCTGGCTTCTCGACGCGCTCGATCTCGACAAGCTGAATGCGCAGCGGGACATCGTGAAGAACGAAAGGCGCCAAAGCTACGACAACCGGCCCTACGGTCGGGCCAGCGAGATTATCAGCGCTGCGCTGTACCCCGACGACCACCCATACCACTGGCCCGTGATCGGGAGCATGGCGGATCTGAGCGCGGCGTCCGACGACGACGTGAAGAGCTTCTTCCGGCTTTACTATGCGCCCAACAACGCGACGCTGACGATCGTCGGCGACTTCGACCCAGCGCAGGCCAAGGCCTGGATCGACAAGTACTTCGGGGAGATCCCGCGGGGGAAGCCCATCGAACGCCCGGACGTTCCCCAGGTCACGCTCCCCGCGGAGAAGCGCCTGGTCTACGAGGACCACGTGCAGGTGCCGCGCCTCTACCTGACGTGGCCCACGGTCGGGGTGAACGACCCGGACCAGTACGCGCTCGACGTGCTCGGCGACATCCTTTCGGGCTCGCGCACCGCCCGCCTGACCAAGGAACTCGTCTACGACCACCAGACCGCGGCCACCGTCTCGGCGAATCAGCGCGAGATGGAGGCCGTCGGCCAGTTCGCGATCACGCTCACGCCCCGTCCTGGCAATTCGCTCACCAGCCTCGAGGGCAGCACGGATTCGATTCTCGACCGCTTCAAGCAAGAGGGGCCGAGCACGGACGAAGTGCAGAAGGCGAAGGCGGGACTCGAGCTAGGCGCGATCAGTGCCCTGCAGTCGAACCTTGCCAAGGCCGACATGTTGAGCCAGGGGAGCGTCTTCCACGACGACCCCGACTATCTCACGAAGGATCTGGCCGCAACGCGCGCCGTGACCGCCGACGACGTAAAACGCGTGGCCGCGAAATATTTGACGGCGGGACGCGTGGTCCTGAGCATCGTGCCGATCGGGAAGAAGGACCTGGCGTCCCATCCGGATCAGAGCACATCGGTGGGATCGGGATCCGATATGAACCAGCCCAAGGACGTGGAGGGCGGACGATGAACCCGCGCACGAAGATTTCCGGATCGTTGACGGCTCTCGCCGCGGCGGTGCTTCTGGCCCTTTCTCCCACGTCGGTGTCGGCGCAGGCCGGCACGAGCACGTTCGACCGGACGACCCCACCCCCCGCGGGCGCCCCACGCGCGCTGCGCGTGCCGTCGTGGACGGAATCGAAGCTCTCCAACGGCGCGCAATTCGTAGTGTCGGAGAAGCACGACCTGCCGCTCGTGTTCTTCATGATCAGCTTCGTGGGTGGTGCCGATCAGTACGACCCGGCCGCCAAGACCGGGCTGGGCGACATGACGGCGGCGATGATGAGCGAAGGCACGGCGTCGATGACGGGCGATCAACTGTCGGACGCGCTCGACCTGCTCGGCACGTCGGTGACCGTGCGCGTCGGCGGCGAGAGCGGGCTCATCGGCTTCATGGCCACCACGGCCAACTACCCCAAGGTCCTCGACATCCTCGCGGACATGCTCGAGCACCCCGCCTTCCCGGCAGACGCGCTCGAACGCCTGGAGGCGCGCACGCTGGTCGGACTGACGCAGGCCAAGGATCAGCCGACGGCGATCGCGAGCAACGTCTTCCAGCGCGTGCTCTACGGGAAGGATCACCCGTATGGGCGCTTCATGACCGAGGAGACCGCGAAGGCGATCACACATGAGGACATCGTCTCGTTCCACGACAAGTACTTCCTGCCGGGGCGCGCCGTCGTCACGGTGGTGGGCGACGTCGATGCGGCCGC
>JBBSOM010000795.1:0-2120 GCA_038259715.1 Longimicrobiales bacterium | reverse complement strand
TGGCGCCGTGCGCCACGTCCTTCATGGACAAGGGCAGGCGGATCCGCACGGTCTGTCCCTTCCGGCTCGCGGTATGCTGGGTCCGTGCCCCCCGCATCCCGAACAGATCCTCGATCCCTCCGAAGCCGCCGAAGTCGCGCATGAACACCTCGATCGCGTCGGAAAAATCGAAGGGCTGGGGGCCACCCGGAGCACCACGCCCCTTGAGGCCCTGTTCACCGTACCGGTCGTACACGGAACGCTTGTCGGCGTCGCGAAGAACCTCGTAGGCCTCCGTGACCTCCTTGAAGCGCTCCTCCGACTCCTTCGAACCGGCGTTGCGGTCCGGATGGTACTTCAGCGCGAGTTTCCGATACGCTTTCTTGATTTCTTCGGTGTCCGCGCTACGGGAGACACCGAGGCGCTGATAGTAATCCGCCATGGCAGGAACCGACCGACCTCAGGTCGCGAGGATTCTCGTGACCATCGAAGACGTGTAGTCGACGATCGCCACCACTTTTTCGTACGGCATCCGGGTCGGGCCGATGACGCCGATGACGCCCTTGAGACCGCCCGCCGTATATTCGGCGGTGACCAGCGTGAACTCCGACAGCGCGACCGAAGCGTTCTCCCCTCCGATCGTGATCCGGAGCCGACCACCGTGCTCGCGACTACCCACCGCGTGGGCCAGAAGGTCCCGCCGCTCGGTCAACTCGATCAGCCCCTTGAGCCGCTCACCGCTCTCGAATTCGGGCTGCGACGCCAGGACGCTGGCGCTGCCCAGGTGGATCCGTGTGTGGTCCAGGCCCTGGAGGCTGAACAACTCCGCGCCGGACTGGACGAAAATGTTGAGAAGGTCCGCGGAGCCGCCCTCCCCCGGGTGGGCGTCACGGAGCCGCTCCGGTAGCGTCCGCCGGATCTCGTCCAGACTCAGGCCCCCCAGACGTTCGTTGAGCGCCACGGTGAGGGTCACGAGCGTTTCAGGCGGTACCTCGATCGGGAAGTCCACGTATACGGTGCGCGCCAGGCCGCCCCGGATGGAGGCGACCATCAAGACCTTGTTCGACGACACCTGGATCAACTCCAGGCGTTCGAGGATGGCCTGCTCCAGGCGCGGCGCGACAGCCACGCCCAACTCGTTTGAAATCAGACCCAGGGCACGGACGGCCTGACGCACCAGACGCTCGACGGCGGAGCCGCCCGCTGCCTCCAACTCACGCGCGAGTGATTCCTGCTGATCTGCCGCCAGCGTGAACGGCTCCATGAGTCGGTCGACGAAGAAGCGGTAGGCCAGGTCGGTGGGTACCCGGCCGGCCGACGTATGCGGGTGGAGGAGGTACCCCTTCTCCTCCAGATCGCTCATCGTGTTCCGGACGGTCGCAGCAGACACGCCGAGATCGAACCGGCGGGAAACGTTGCGGCTCCCCGCGGGCTCGGCCGTGTCCACGTACGTCCGGACCACGGCTTCCAGCACTTGTCGTTCGCGGTCGGTGAGATCTCCCCCGGCCAGCGTACCACTCTCGAAATCGGTCATGACCCTCGAAGATCGAAACAGGATCGCGACAGCGTCAAGCGGATCGCCGCTCGATCTCGACCGCGATCTCGTCCAGAAGGAGCCATCCTCTGGCGGTCAAGCGAAGTCTGCGACCCCTGAACTCAGCCAGCCCATCGTGGACCCACGCAGAGGCCCGCTCGACGACCGCGTCCCCCAGCCCTTCGATATCGAGGCCCGCGGAGGTACGCAGTCCCAACCAGACCCGCTCCATCCGACGGGCGTCCTCGTCGAGCGTTTCGCGGCCTTCCTCCGGTGAGCGACCGGCCCGCGCCAGCGTCGCGTATGCCTCCCAGTCACGGAGGTTCCATCGTCGCACAGGCGGGCAGAAGCTGTGCGCGCCGTTGCCCAGGCCGAGGTAGGCCTCCGTACGCCAGTACGCGGCATTGTGACGGGACACCGCACCGTCACGCGCAAAGTTCGACACCTCGTACTGTTCGTACCCGGCGTCCCCCAGCATCTCGGCCGCGAGGAGAAACTCATCCCGGTACCGCTCCTCGTCCACCGGAGGCTCTCTGCCTTCACGGACGGCGCGCGCCAGCGGCGTCGCGGGCTCGACCGTGAGGCCATACAGGCTCACGTGCGGAAC
>JBBSOM010000794.1:0-2123 GCA_038259715.1 Longimicrobiales bacterium | reverse complement strand
CCGGAAGACCGGCAGGCGATCGCCAAGAAAGCCTACTACGCGATTGGCGAAGTCTGCGACCTCACCGGCCTGAAGCCTCACGTCCTGCGATACTGGGAGACCCAGTTCGACGTACTCAACCCCACCAAGAACCGGGCGGGAAACCGGGTCTTCCGACCGAAGGAGATCGAGGTCATCCTCCTGGTGAAACACCTCCTTTATGAAGAGAAGTACACCATAGAGGGGGCGAAGAAACGCCTCCAGGACATGCGCAAAGCGGGCGAGATCGAGGAAGAGCGCCAGGACGTGCTCGAACCGGAGCTCCTCTCGGGCATGAAATCCGAGCTTCAGGAGTTGTTGGATGTCCTCAGCCTCCCCGACACCGGGGAATCATGAACATCCTGTGCACCAATGACGACGGTGTCCTGGCCGTCGGAATTCAGGTGCTGGCGCGTGCGGCGGCAGGACTCGGACGGGTCACCACGGTCGCTCCGGACCGGGAGCAGAGCGCGACGAGCCACTCGCTCACCCTGCATCATCCCCTGCGCGCACGGCGCACCATGGACGGGACGTTCATCGTGGACGGGACGCCGACCGACTGCGTCATCCTGGCCGTCCGTGAACTCCTGCCCCAGGAGCCGGACCTGTGCGTCTCCGGCATCAATCACGGTCCGAACATGGGCGAGGACGTGTTCTATTCCGGGACTGTCGCGGCCGCCATGGAGGCCACCGTGGTCGGCATCCCTTCCGTGGCGCTGAGCTACTCGGGCGAGCACCATGAGGAAATCGAGGGATGGGACGGCGTCATCGGCAGGCTCCTCGAACTCCTGGTCGTAAAGCGCTCGTTCCCCGAGCACACCCTGTTCAACGTGAACCTTCCTGGATGCGCGCCCGGGGACGTGAAGGGTATCCGGGTCACATCGCTCGGCCGACGTCAGTACGCGGAGTCGATCACGCGCGCTCTCGACCCGTCCGGAAAAGAGTACTTCTGGATCGGCGGTGGCGTAGCCAGTTGGAGCGGCTCCGAAGACTCCGATTTCAAGGCGGTACGGGACGGCTACATTTCGGTCACGCCGCTGCATCTGGACCTGACCAACTACCGACTCCTCGAGGAGATCCGCGGGTGGGACCTGGACCTGTAGAGGACCCGAGGTACATCGGGTATCGACGAAAGCTGATCGAGGACATCCGAGCGTGCGGCATCGACGATCTCGAGATCCTACAGCTTTTCGACAAGGTCCCACGGCACGCGTTCCTGCCCGAGGGGGTGGCCCACCGGGCGTATGAGGATGCGCCGATCCCGATCGGGTATCAGCAGACCGCGTCTCAGCCCTCCCTGCAGGCATACTACCTGACCGTCCTGCGGCCTCAGCGGCACGAGAAGGTTTTGGAGATCGGCACGGGATGCGGATACCTCACCGCGCTCCTCGCCCTCATGGCCGACCGTGTCTACTCGGTCGAACGCCTGCGCGAACTGTCGCAGCGAGCTCGGAAAGCGCTCGACTCGATGGGGTTCAAGAACGTGGCGCTCCTGGTCGGCGACGGCACGATCGGGTGGCGGAAGTATCAGCCCTTCGATGTGATCGTCGTGTCCGCGGCCTCGCCCTCCATACCCGCCGCGCTGGTCGATCAGCTCGCCGAGGGCGGGCGTATGCTCATTCCGGTGGGCTCGCGGGAAGCACAGCACCTGGTTCTCGTGCGCAAGGACACAACCGGGGTGCACGAGCAGGTGCTCAAGGGTGAGTGCTCGTTCGTACCGCTCCTCGGGCGTTTTGCGTGGAAGAGCGAGAGCGGCGCTTGAGTCCGAACCAGGAGAACGATTCGGTCGTTTCCACCCCCTCTCCAGCGGCGCCCCGGCGCAGGGCGGGGGTGCTCCGCCGTCTCTATGACTGGGTGCTTCACTGGGCCGCGACCCCGTACGGTCCGTTGGCCCTCTTCGCTCTGGCGCTGGCCGAGTCCTCCTTCTTTCCGATCCCGCCCGACCCTCTGCTGATTGCCCTCTGCCTGGGCCTGCCCAGGCGATCCCTCCGGTTCGCGGCCATCGCCACGATCGCGTCGATCCTGGGTGGGGCGCTCGGCTACGCGATCGGCGCGGTGGGATGGCACGCCGTCGGCCCCTGGTTCTTCGCGTACGTGCCGGGCGT
>JBBSOM010000793.1:0-2123 GCA_038259715.1 Longimicrobiales bacterium | reverse complement strand
TCTGGCCCGTGGCGCCCTTGACCAGATTGGGCCCGCCGAGCCCCATGAACGAGGTGCCCTCGACCATGAGGATCACGTCGGACAGTGCGGGCAGATACGCTCCCCCCGCGATGCACGGGCCCATGACGGCGGCAAGCTGTGGAATGCCGAGATAGCGCCGCATGATCGAGTTGTAGTAGAAGATCCGCGCCGCGCCGTACTGGCCGGGAAAGACCCCTCCCTGGTAGGGCAGGTTGACACCCGCGGAGTCGACCAGGTAGATGATCGGAATGCGGCAACGCATCGCGATCTCCTGCGCGCGCAGCATCTTCTTGATCGTCTCCGGCCACCAGGACCCGGCCTTGACCGTCGCGTCGTTGGCCACGATGACGACCTCGCGCCCCTCAATGCGGCCGACGCCGGTGATCACACCGGCTCCCGGCGCTTCGCCGTCGTACAGATCGTGCGCGACGAGAAGCCCAACCTCCACCCAGGGCGAACCGTCATCAATCAGACGCTCGACACGCTCCCGTGCGGTCAACTTGCCCTGCTCGTGCTGACGGTCGATGCGCTTGGTTCCCCCGCCCAACCTCAGACGGGCGCGCAACTCACTAAGCGCCGCGCAGAGTTCGGACAGCCGGCCGGTCGGCGCCGTCATGCGCTCACCCCGGCGCCGGAGCACGGGGAAATCAGACCGTCTCCCTGGATGCGAACCACTCGCGCACGTATGCGATGGCATCGGCCGTGGAGGTACCCGGGCCGAAGAGCCGTCCGATGCCCTGCTTCTCGAGGGCCGCGATGTCGTCTTCGGGGATGATGCCGCCGCCGGTCACGAGAACGTCATCCACTCCCGCCTCTGCGAGCAGGGCTTTCACTCGCGGGAAAAGCGTCATGTGCGCCCCCGACAGGATCGACATCGCGATGACGTCCACGTCCTCCTGCACGGCGGCGCTCACGATCATCTCCGGAGTCTGGTGGAGGCCGGTGTAGATGACCTCGAAGCCGGCGTCGCGGAACGACGCCGCGATGATCTTCGCGCCCCGGTCGTGTCCATCCAGGCCCGGCTTCGCGACGAGCACTCGAATCTTTCGGTCTTCGGACATAGGCAAAGGGTTGCGAGTTGAATGAGTTGTCGGGCGATCCGAAATGTAGGCCCCGTGCGGGTTGGTGACGAGGCCATTTCCGGATGACGCGCCGAGACGATGCGACCGGAATGGCTGGATGCGACGGTGCACGCACGCCACGGCGACTGTGGCCGAAATGTCTCAAAGGAGAAACCCCCTCCCGACGCGAGAACGACTTTTGCCATGGTGCGATTCTTGCACTTAATCACCTCAGGCCAACGGATTTCCGCCAGCGCACACGCTACTCGAACGCCCTGCGTCGCGGTCACATCCTCCCCGGTGGCATCACTCCGAGGGGAGTACGTCATGCCCGGTAGGTCTCGGTGAACCGAGGTGGTACAGGGACTTCCCGTCCCAAGCAATTCAATGGGGCCGTCCTGGCCGCTGCCTACCTGGTCGTGGCGGGATTGGTCTTGATCCCCCTTGTCGAGCCCCCGCTGTCGGTATGGCCCTTGCGCCCGGGAGATCCCTCATGGCGGTTCGGTGCGGCGGGAATGTTGAGCCGGGGCCTGATCACGAGCTTGTTGGGGTGGGTGCTCGCCGTGGCGGTGAGCTCCTTCGCGGGCCAGCGGCGGGTCTTGCGCTCGCTTTCTGTTCTGTGCGGCATCGAGTCTTTCGTACTCCTCGCGATCCTCGTGCTCCTGATGCTCGATTCCATCCAACTGCGAAGCCTCGTGAGCCCGGACGCCAAAGCCGGTTTCGACTTTGCCGCGGTAGGTGCGGTCCTCAAGATCTTCCTCGGATGGCTCGTGACCCTGTTGCTGGCAATCGGAGGATGGAAAGCGACCCGGTTGACGCAAAACGAAGGGGCCCTGCGTGCCAGAAGGCCATCCCTGGCGTTCAGTTCGAAGGATGCCGAACGCACCGCACCGTTGCCTTCCTCGGATGTCGATCTACCTACGCTTGCATCTCTACAAGACCCCCCAACCCAAGAGCCCCTTACATGAACACCTCCGGACTCGGTCCCTGGCACCTCTTCTCCGTGGTCGCTGTAGCGCTGCTGTCCGGCCCGGCGGCGAC
>JBBSOM010000792.1:0-2125 GCA_038259715.1 Longimicrobiales bacterium | reverse complement strand
GGTGGAACTCCGGGCTCGGATCGGTACGATTTCGGGCGACCCACACCTGGAGTTCGGCCTGATCGAGGACGTGCGGATTCTTTCGGATTCCGTGATCGCCGCGGTTGATCGCCAAACAAAGGACGTCCGGCTGTTCGACGCTACCGGTCGGTTTCTGACTATGGTGGGTCGCGAGGGAGATGGGCCGGGGGAGTTCCGCGAGCCCATCGCCGTGGGGCCGTGGGGTCACGATGACTTCATCGTTTGGGACTGGAGACGCCAGACGATGTCGATCTTCTCGATGTCGGGTGCCTTTGTCGATTCCTTTCGCTTGCGGCCGCCGACCATAAACCCCACCGGGGACCTGGAGGTTCTTGCGGCGGAGGAGCGGCTCATCGTCGGTGATGAAGGCGGCGTCCCCCGGACACCCATCGGCGAAGTCAGGGAAGTACCTCTCCGACTTCTCGCCTATGACTTCACGGGGATGTTGCGAGATACGCTGCTCACCTCTTCCTATGGATACCAGGTGCATTGGAGCGAGAGGAGCGCGGCGACGCCGCTCTTCTCCTCGGTCGGGGCCTATGCTTCCGACGGAACAAGACTTTACGTCACCAGCGGCCACGACGCTCGCGTGGATATCTTCGATCCGTCCGGGCTTCTGACGGACAGCTTGACGTGGACCGCGGCGCCCGAGGCAACCACCGACGCCAGCGTTGAGGCGCACCTCGAAGAGCGGTCGAAGTTGCAGAGGACGCAGTTCGGTCTCGGTCGAGGCAGCGCGGACCATGGGCCACGATCACGCTTCTTCCCGATGTCGGGAGACCTGATGGTCGGCGCGGGGGGTGATGTCTGGGTGCAGAAGTACCGTCGGCCCCGGGATCTCTACCAGACCTGGTGGCGTTTTGCGCCAGGCGGCGACTTCCTGTGCGCGACGAATCTTCCCGAGATGGTCAAGGCCACCGACGCGAGCGACGATATGTTGGTAGGTATGTATCAGGATGACTTTGGCGCGTATTACGTGGACGTCTATGCGGTGCAACCACCGCACTCGTGACCGCCGGTGTCGGCTCAGGGGTAGAGAAAGTCCGTAGTCCACCCGTCGCCTTCGCGGCGGAAGCGCAGCCGGTCGTGCAACCGGCTGACCTTGCCCTGCCAGAACTCGATGACGGTGGGCCGGATCAGGTATCCGCCCCAGAACGGGGGCAGGGGGATGTCGTCCGCCGGGTACCTTTCCTCGTACTCCTTCACCCGCGCCTCCAGTTCGGCGCGCTCCGGCAGGAGTTGGCTCTGCTTCGACGCCCATGCACCGATGCGGCTCCCGCGTGCGCGACTCGAGTAGTACGCGTCGCTCTCCTCTGCGGAGACTCGTTCGACGGAGCCCTCGACGCGCACCTGACGCTCGAGGACGGCCCAGTGGAAGCAGAGCGCGGCGCGCGGATTCGCCTCGAGTTCCGACGCCTTCCGGCTCCCGTAGTTCGTGAAGAAGATGAAGCCGCGCTCGTCTACTTCCTTCAGCAGCACCATACGCACCGACGGAGAGCCGTCCGGCGTCGAGGTCGCCAGCGCAACCGACTCCGGGAGGAGGAGCCCGGACTCTTCGGCTAACCCGAACCACTCCCGGAAGAGCTCGATCGGGTCCCGCTCCGCGTCCGCATCGGGGATCCCGGGAGCGACTCGGATCGGCGACTTCAGCGACATGCAGACTCCTTCGGGATGGGCCACGGATGCGATGAATCGAAGATCGCCAGAGCCTCGGGAGGGAGCAACGCCGCGACGGTGGAAGGGAGAGGACGGGAGCGATGCGGGCGCGATGCGAACCCGATGCGAACCCGATGCGTCCCCGATGCGTCCCCGATGCGTTCTCTCTTGATCGACGACGCGGGTTGAGCGACTATCTCTGGGTGACCCATCCCCCCTGGGGGGGGGACCCGGGCCACTGAAGCAAAGCCGTACGATTGGAGGAAGCTACGTGAGCGACGAGCAAAGCCAGGATCTGGTCCGCCGTCTGAAGAGCGTCGAGGGCCACGTCCGTGGCATCGGGCGCATGGTCGAGGACGACGCCTATTGTGTGGACGTCGTCAACCAGATCCTTGCCGTGCAGCGCGCCCTCAAGAGGGTCAGCGCTCTCGTGCTGGACCGGCACCTC
>JBBSOM010000791.1:0-2126 GCA_038259715.1 Longimicrobiales bacterium | reverse complement strand
TATCGGGACGAGTCCGCGCTCTCGCACGTCGACGAGGTGACCCAGCCGTTCCTGATCCTGCACGGCACGGCCGATCCGACCGTGTCGTTCAACGAAAGCCTCAAGTTCTACAATGCGCTCCGTTACAACGAGAAGACGGCGTTCTTGCTGGCGTATCCCGGCGAAGGCCATCACTTGAGCAAGTTGGGCAACCGGATCGACTTCACCCTGCGCTTCTTCGAGTTCTTCGACCACTACCTGAAGGGCGCGCCGGCGCCGAAGTGGATGGGCGAGGAGTCGCCGTTCCTGACGAAGGCCGAGCGGACGAGCCCGGGGTGGGGGGGACATTAGAAGGCTGAGATGCAGACGGACGATGAGCGACGATCGGCTGAGCGAACGCGCGCGGCGGCACACGATGGTGGTGTAGTGGGAACGCTCGCGGACTTCGGCCGCATCGACGTCTACGTCTTCGACCAGCTCCTGCGCGGCAACATCACGCCCGAGATGCGCATTTTGGACGCGGGGTGCGGGCCGGGTCGGAACGTGGAATACCTCCTGCGCGCGGGCGCCGAGGTCCATGGCATCGACGCGGACCCCGCGCAGATCGAACGGATCCGCGCGCTCGCGGCTCGCGTCGCCCCCGACCTGCCTCGGGAGAATTTTTCGGTGGGCCGGCTCACGACGCTGCCTTTCGCGGACGACCACTTCGGGGCGGTGATCTGCAGCGCCGTCCTCCATTTCGCCGACGACGAGGCGCACTTCGAGGCCATGGTGGGCGAGATGTGGCGCGTGCTGCAACCGGGCGGCTTGTTCTTCGCACGGCTCGCCTCGACGATCGGCATCGAGGGACTGAGTACGCCCGTGCGCGGCCGCTGGCATCACCTTCCGGATGGGAGCGACCGCTTCCTGGTCGACGAAGCGTATTTGATGCGCACGACCTCCGACCTGAGCGCGATGCAGGTGGATCCGATCAAGACGACGGTGGTCCAGGGCATGCGGGCGATGACCACCTGGGTCCTGCGAAAGATGTCGTAGGGGCACGCCGTGAACCGCTTCGGAGCCGCGCTGACCTTCGTCGCTGTCCTCGCGTACGCGTGGGCGTCATTCTCCTGGTTCGAGGCCGAGAAGGAAATGCGCCTCCTGTGCGCTGCCTTGGGGTCCGGCGAGCCCGTCCCGCGAGCGACCAAGGTACTCGACACCGGGCACTATCTGCGGTATGCGCGAGCGGACGGGGACTCCGGCCCGGTGATCGAGGTCACGAGCGCGTACACGCTGGGGTCCGCCCACTGTACGCTGCGGATCGCCGACGAAAGGGTCGTCTCGTCGGTCTACCGCGCTCCTGTCCGGTTGGAGTGGGTCGCCGGCGCGGTTGCCGTGGCGCTCCTGGTGGGTGTGGCGGGCCTCCAACTTCTGCTCGCGCTGGGCGCCCCGTTTGGCAAGCTGGCCTGGGGAGGGGCACGGACCACGCTGCCTCCGAGGCTCCGGGTCGCGAGCGGCGCGCTGGCCCTGGCGCTTCAGGTCGGGATGGTACTCCTCCTCGAACGGGTCGGCGCGCTGCAGATGATCGGGGATCCCGACCTGGCGTACATCGGTGTGTGGGTACTGGCTGGCGTCTTCACACTCAGCGCGCTCGCGAATGCAGCTTCCTCCAGTTCACTCGAGAAACGGGTCATGACGCCCATCACGGCGGCGCTGGCGGCGTCCTGTCTGGTCGTGGCGCTCAGCCCCGTCCCCATCGCGGGCTGAGCGCGGTCCTCCAGCGCCTCCTTGTGGCGCGTGCGGGCGTCGTCCTGTAGGCTGAGCGGATCGTATCCGCCCACGGGAGGCCCCATGTCGCTGCACTGCCGTCGCCGATCCCCGCGCCCGGGGACCCTCGCTGCCGCCGCCACGTTCATGACGCTCGGCCTCGGCGCGTGCCAGGCGCGCCCTGCCGATCGCATCATGGTCGAGGTCACCTTCCCGGACAGCCTGAGCCCCGATCCGCTGGATGGACGGCTGATCCTTGCCCTTTCACAGAACCCGGACGGGGACCCGCTGACGCACGTGACGTATGGCGCGGGGGCGCAACCCGTCTTCGGCGTGGACATCGACGGCTGGGCTCCCGGCGCCACCGCGACGTTCTCGGACTCCGTCATCGGCTTTCCCGT
>JBBSOM010000790.1:0-2127 GCA_038259715.1 Longimicrobiales bacterium | reverse complement strand
GGCATGATCGACGAGGTCTCCGACGCGAAGGTGGCCGTGCGGGAGATGGAGGCGCAGATCACCCGCACCGAGTCCGAAATCACGCGCGCGAGGGCCGAATCCAACACCGCGCGCCGGCGCGGCAAGATGGCCCTGGACATCGGGGACCAGGAAACCGCGGACGTCGCCGCCCAATACGCGTCCAAACATGAAGAGCGGCTGCAGGTGCTGGAGCAGAAAGCGACGGCGTTGCGGACGGAGCTGGTGCTGCAGACCCGGGAAGTCGAGGAGATGATGGTCAAGGTGAAGGAGGCCCGTTCCAAGCGGGACGCACTGGCCGCCACATCCGGTCGCACGACCGCACGGGAATCGCTAGGCGAGGCGGATGACCTCTTTGCCGAGTTGGACCGCATGGCCGAAAAGATCGGCGACGAGGACGGCCGGGCCCGCGCCGCCGAGACGCTCGACGAGTTGGAGCTGGACGGCCCCGACGCCTTCCGGGAGCCCCCGCGAGCTCCGGAAATGGACGTCGACCAGCGCCTGGAGGAACTGAAGCGCCGGATGGGCCGCGACTAGGAGCCTGTGACAGGAGTGAGGCGGCCAGGCGACCCGGCGCGCCCGGCGCCCTACTCCGTTTGGTCAGCGAAGTCGCGCAGGAACAGAAGGCCCGCGCACTCCCCGGCCAGAAACAGCATATCCTCGCGGTCCCGGGCCTTCAATCGCTCCATGCATCCCGCTCGTCCCTGGATGACCAGGAACCAGCGCTTCGCGTTGTGGGTGCCCAGGAAGATCGTCAACCAATCCTGCCTCGCCTCGTGAAGCGCCGGCGATTCCTCTCGCTCGAAGCCGGCCACCGCTCCCGCGGCGAAATCCGTGCGCGCGGGATCCTTCGCGAGGTCCAATACGATGAACGGGCGGGGTTCGGTTGCCGGATCCACCTGCCACACCACGCCCCCCCGCTCGCCCCCCGCGATATAGATGCAGCGCCAGAGCGGGAGGGCGAAGCGTGATCGCTCGCCCTCCGCCCCCCAGAGCGCGAACGTGGAGGCCGGCTCGTCCTCGCCATCCCGCTTTCGCAGGTATTCGCCCAGGTCGATGATGTCATCGCTCATGCGCTGAAACTTCCCCGCCGTCGCACCGACGTCAACGGACGGCGGACCGTGTCCCCCGACGCTGGCCCGTTCGGGCGCGTTCGGGTAGATTGGCATCGACCTTTCCCCGAGGACTTCAGCGCCCGGGTTTCCGGGCAGAGTGCGACATGCAGAACTGGATCGGCGTCGGGATCTGGATCGTCATGGGAGCCGTCATCGGCCTCGCCATGAAGGTGATCATCAGGCGACCCGAGGAGACACCGGGCCACGGCGTGGTCATTGCCGTGCTGGGCGCGTTTGCCGCCTGCATCGGCGGCATGCTCGGCGTAGGCACCTTCCATCTGTACGAGCCGCTACCCCTGGCCATCAGCCCGGGCGGTATGGGCGCGGGGTTCGCCTTCGCGGTCTTGTGCACGTTCATCTACCGCTGGGGCGTCCGCGGCCTGATCTAGTCTCGGGATACTGAGCATGTCCGACGTTCTCGCGTTCGTCGACGACAACCTCGGCCGTTTTCGGGCCGAGATGTACGACTTCCTGCGCATCCCCTCGATCAGCGCCAAGGCCGATCACGACGGCGACATGCGTCGCGCGGCCGAATGGCTCTCCGAGCGCCTTCGTGAGGCCGGACTCGAGCCGAGCATCCACGAGACGCCGGGACACCCGGTGGTGCTGGGTGAGTGGCGGGGCGCGGGGGACGGTGCGCCGACCATCCTGATCTACGGCCATTACGACGTGCAGCCGCCCGAGCCGCTCGACGAGTGGCTGTCGCCTCCGTTCGAGCCCACCGAACGCGACGGCAAGGTGTTCGCGCGCGGCTCGGCGGACGACAAGGGCCAACTCTACATGCACGTGAAGGCGCTCGAGGCCCACATGAAGGTGAACGGCCGCCTGCCCTTCAATGTGATCGTGCTCGCGGAAGGCGAAGAGGAGGTCGGTTCGACCAACCTGGTCCCGTTCGTCGAACAGAACGTCGGGCGTCTCGCGTGCGACCATGTGATCATCTCCGACTCGAACATGTTCGCCGAGGGGATGCCCTCCATCCTCTTCTCGCTGCGTG
>JBBSOM010000789.1:0-2127 GCA_038259715.1 Longimicrobiales bacterium | reverse complement strand
TCGAGGCACGGCTAGGCGTCTGTCCGGGAATCAGGATCGGAGCACCGCCGACGCCGGACCGCGTCCCCTGCCCGGTCGCGATAGGGGGAGGGCACCCCGCTAGTCACGCTTACCGGACTCCTTACGGATCGCGGTCGTGAGTGCGAGAGCACAGCCACCCCAGACGAAGCCCATGACGACGAGCATCGTGATCCAGGTCGCTGTGGTCATGGCGCTCTCTCTCTACCGCCCTCGGGCGACGGTCGACATGGTGGCGTCAGGCGATTTCAGCAAGGCCGCCGGCACTTGGCGACCAGCCGCAGAAAGGTGGTGCAACGGCCCTGGGGGAGCAACCGGAGGAACGGGCAGGAAGGAACCGGCGCAGGATCGCAGCCTCGGATCGGTGCCCGGTCAGTGCTCGATCTTGATGCGGAGAGCAGGGACAGGCTCCAGCGGGAGGTTCGCCGTGGTTGCCGCGGTGATCGCGGTCACGACCGGCCTTGCCGCGTCCAGGTCGGAAACACGGATACCAAAGCGCAACATGCCCCCGTCCGGACTGACGAGGATGACGCGGAACGTCGGATCGGCCGCTTCGGTGCCGGGAATCGCGGAGGAATACACCTGGGTGCTCCCCTGACCCTCGAAACCCGTCACCGTCCCCCCGGTGAACATCAAGACCACGGCGCCAAGAGCCTGGTCGGACAAGACGGTCGCGGCCAGCGTGCCCGGACCCTTCGGACCGGAGTCGCACGCGGTGGCGAGAGCCATCACGGCCGCCAGCCCGAGAACGGCGCGCCGCCTCATCGTCCTGCTCCCAGCATCGCGCGCATTGCGCCGGAAAGCGGCAAGTCGGGATGCGCCAACACCCAGGCTCGAAAGTCCCCGAGATCGTACCTGCCGTTCTGGTTGCCCTGCTGGTCGAGGAACGCCTTCTCACCGTCGGTGAGCGGCGCGCTGTTCAGCAGGAAGGGCGCACCCAGGCGTTGGGCCGAAAACGCGGGCGGCTCCACGTCCAGATGCAGATCGCCCTCAGCCGAGAGACCGATCGCGTCGCGGACCTCCACATGGACGTCGAACATGCCCGTCTCGACGGCCGTGCCGGTCAGGTGTCCAGCCGGATCGAGGCTGAGGCCCCGGGCCACCTCGCCGTCGAGGATCGACCAATAGAAAGGCGCGGTACCGTTGTCCGGCGCGAGCGTCGTGTCCTGTTCCACCCCCGCGAAGATCGGGAGCTCCGTCGAGGGCACCTTGTACGTCAGCTCGAAGTCGGCGCCGGCAGCGACCGGATCGTCCAGGGTCACCACCGCGGGGTTCGGCTGTCCTTCCAGTCCTCCCGTCCAGCGCAGGAAGGCGAAGCCCGTTTTCGGCACCGCCTGGATGCTCACGGTGGCCCCTCGTGCGAACCAGAGATCGTCGGAGGCGGGTTCCGTCACGAACGTCGCGGGGGACACTCCATTGATGCCGCCGTTAAGCGACATCCCCAACTGGGCCTGCACGCCGGAATACTCCGCAGTGAAGGAGACATCGCCAAGCGGCGTCTGGACGGTGCGCACGCGCGGCGCCGAAGCGTCGTCGGCCCACGCCGTAAACGGCGTACGCAGCCCCGTTCCGAGCAATTCCCCGTCGGCCGCCGCCAACGTGCGCACCGCGAACGGGGCCGAGGGGAACGTCGCACCTTCCACCGGTACGCCATCCACCTCGATGAGGCCGGCTGGACTCGTTGCCCCGTCCGTGAGCACGGTGATCCGCGTGAAGCTCGTCCGGGCTTGAAGCGCCACGTCCGTCCCGACGTGCTCGATGTCGAGCAACGTGATGCCGGTCGCCGAGCCTGAAGTCGCCCGCGACGCCGGATTCGAGCCGGCGTGGAAGACGTTGTTGACCGTTGCTGCGCCGGCATAGGGGAACGGGTCGCCGGCGTCACCCCGCCCACCCCCATGCGTCCCCAGATCGTCGCGCCCGTCCGCCTGACGCAGCCAGACCGCCATCTGGTTCGATGCGTTGACCGCGTTGCCGGCCCACCGGTCCGCCAGGAGCGTGGGGTCGATTTGCCAGACCAGGAGGCCGGTTCCCAGCAGCTTCTGGTCGAAGCCGACCCTCTCCCGGTTTTCGAGCAGGACGAACGTGCCGGTGCCGTCGCCCGACTCCAAC
>JBBSOM010000788.1:0-2131 GCA_038259715.1 Longimicrobiales bacterium | reverse complement strand
GGGGTCCACGTTCCAGATCGCCTGGCGGATCGAAGCGGCGTCCGCGAGTTGGGCTCCCGGCGCATAGCGTACGAGCAGCACGGCCCAGGGCATGCCTCCCGCTCCCGCGAAGTAGAGCGTGGGCGGCGGCTGAGTGGCCAATGCCCGGTCCTCCATGTCCGACACGACACCGACGATGCGACGCCAGTTGGTCCCGTCCCACCCGAAGGCCACGCGGTGCCCGATCGCCGCGTCGGCGCCTCCGAAAAGGTTCCGCGCGAGTGAACGGGTGACGACGATCACGTCTTCCGCGTCCTCGTCGAAGTCGTGGGCTTCGAGCGTCCGCCCGGCGAGGAGCTTCGCACCGGTCGCGTCGAAGTACGACTGTGAGATCGCTCGCCAGCGCACGAAGGGCGCAGTCTCGGCCGTCGTCGGCTGTCCCTCGACGGCCAGGTTGATCACCGAGTTGGCACCGCTGAATGGGAGGATGTTGGATGTGCCCACGGCGGCCACGCCCGGGAGGCCCGAGAGCCGCTCCTCCAGCGCGTGCACGGTGGCCTTGCGCTCGGGGTACGTGTATCGGTCCCCGGAGAGCATGAGCGGCACGACCATGGTGTGCGCGACGTCCATACCGGAGTCGGTACCCTCCAGTCGGAGGAAGCTCGCCCCCAGGACGCCGGTGCCGAAGAGCAGGGTGAGCGAAACGGCTACCTGGGCCGCGACGAGCAGGGCGCGGACACGTTCGCTTCCGGCTGTGACGCGGGCGCGGGCGCTGCTGGCGCGGTCACGCCGGAGCACATGCAGAACGGGGGCCGAGCCGAAGATCATGCCGGTGATCAGAGCGATGCCCACGGCGAAGAGCGCGACGGTCCCGTCGATCTGTGCGTCCATGATGCGCGGCGTATCCGCCGGGCTGACCGACCGGAGGATCGGAAGCAGCACGTAGGCGAGTGCAATCCCGGCCGCCGCGCCCGCGCCGGCGAGGAGAAGGCTCTCGGTGAGGAGCTGTTGCATGAGCCGGCCGCGCCCGGCGCCGAGCGTGAGGCGCAGGTCCATCTCCCGCCCGCGGGTGCTGGCTCGCGCCAGCAGCAGGTTCGAGATGCTGGCACACGCGAGAAGCAGGAGGAGTCCGACGGCACCCAACAGGACCCATCCCGCCCGAATGCGCTCGGGTCCGAGGAGCGCACTCTTCATGGGTTGAACGACCGCTCCCCACTTTCCGTTCGATGCGGGATACTCGCGCGAAAGATCGGCAGCGACCTGTTCGACGTCCGATTCCGCGCTTTCGAGTGTCGACCCCGGCGCCAGCCGACCCATCACGGCCAGGGTGTGATTCGTGCGGTCGCCCTCGGAGAGATCGATCGGGATCCAGAGGTCCGCTTGGTTCAGGGGGCGCCAGCGCGCCGGCATCACGCCCACGACCTCATACGGCTCGCCGTCGAGATCGAGCGTCCGCCCGACGATGGCCGGGTCGCTTCCCAGATGGTCCGCCCAGAACGCGTGTCCCAGGACGACGAGCCGTCGGGCGTCCCGCCCCGACTCCTGGTCGGTGAACGTCCGTCCCAGCACCGGGTCGCCTCCGAAGAGCGGGAAGAAGCTTCCCGTCACCCGGCCCGCGCCCACGCTCACGGGTTGCCCGTCCTGCATGTAGGTCAGGTCGGCGTCGCGGATGGCGGTGAGATGCTCGAGCGTGTGGGCGCGGTCCCGGTAGTCGAGGTAGTTGGGGTCCGAAACACTGAACTGCATGCGGTCCGGCGTGGTCTCGTGGAAGACCACCAACCGATCCGCGTGCGGGAAGGGCAGGGGCTCGAGTACGACGGCCTTCACCACCCCGAAGATGGCCGTTGCCGCGCCGATGCCGAGGGCGAGCGTGAGGACCGAGACGAGCGCGAAGCCCGGTGCCCGTCGAAGCTGGCGAAGGGCGAACGTCACGTCGGCGCGCGCTGCGTCCAGGAAGACGCGCACGTGGCTCCGCGGGGGCTCGTCGATACGCACCAACTCTGCGCGCACTTCGGCGACGTTCCCGAACGCATCGAGTGCCTGACGGCGGGCATCGTCCGGGTCCATCCCTCCGGCGACGAGCCGTTCGGTGCGCTCCTCGATGTGGTGGCGGATCTCGTCGTCCACCCGCTTGCCGCTCAGCGGATCCACG
>JBBSOM010000787.1:0-2141 GCA_038259715.1 Longimicrobiales bacterium | reverse complement strand
TTTCATCCAGCGTGTGGAAGTCCTGGCGGGACGGTGGACCGAGCGGACGTTGGCCGACCTGGGATGGGGCGCCTCCGGGCAGGAGTGGGAAAGCGCCGACGCCATCGCGGACCGGCTGGGCATCGTAGCGGCGCATCGGCGCCTCTTCGACCGGCTGCTCCGCATCTATGCGGAGGAGGGAGGGGCGCGTGAGCGCGACGGCCTGTGGACGGTGCTCCGGGAGCCCGAGCGCCTCGACGTCGAGCGGGAGTTCGCGGAATTGAAAAGGTCCCACCCGGATGCGGCGGAGCTCCAGATGCTCGGGGCGACCGGACCGCGATTGGTCGAGGCGTTGCGCGGGGAATGCGATCCGCTGCAGCTGCTCTTCCCGGGCGGCAGCACGGAGACCGCCGAGCGCCTGTACACCGACTCTCCTCTGGCGCACCTCTACAACACGATGATGGCGGACGCGTTCGAGGCGATCCTCCGGTCGGCGCCCGCGGGCAGGCCGTTGCGCGTCCTCGAGGTCGGTGGGGGGACGGGGGGGACCACCTCGTATCTGCTGCAGAGGGTCCGAGGGTACGACATCGATTACGTCTTCACCGATCTCGGCGACTCGTTCGTGATCCACGCCCGCCGCAAGTTCGCCGCACACGATTTCATGCATTCCCAGGTCCTCGATATCGAACGGGATCCCGTGTCGCAGGGCGTCGCCGAGGGCAGCGTCGACGTGGTCATCGCGTCGAACGTCCTGCACGCGACGTCGGGTATCCGCCGGACGCTGAGCCATGTGCGCAGGATGCTGAGCAAGAGCGGCACCCTGCTGCTCCTGGAGATCACGACGCCCGAGCGGTGGTTCGATCTGACTGTGGGTCTGACGGAGGGGTGGTGGAAGTTCGCGGACGTCGAATTGCGTCCGTCATACACCACACTGCGCGCCGAACAGTGGCGGACCGTGCTGGAGGAGGCGGGGCTCGACTGCAGCACGGCGGTGCCCGCGGATACGACGAGCTGGTCGTTGGCGCGACAGCAGATCTTCGTGGCGCAGGACGCGGCAGTGTCGCGGACAGCTTCCCAGCCAAGGGCGTGGGCGGTCGTGGCCGACAAGGGCGGAATCGGGTCAGGTCTGGCCGCCGCTCTGCGGGCCCGCGGGGATCGCTGTGTCACGCTCGCTTCTCCTGACGCGGACGCGGGTGGGGCTGAGGTCCGGGACGTGGCCGAGAAGCCCCACCGTGACCTCGTGCCACTCGGGCCCGGCCCGGCCATCGAGGCGCATGGCGCGGCGCTGCGGGTCTGCCGCGAGCGTTTCGGGCCGGAGTTCGGGATCATCGACTTGCGTTGGCTCGACGTGCCGCTGTGGGACGACCGGGTCAACGTCGAGGGAGCGTTGAAGCCGGCCGTGACGAACTCGCTGGCGCTGACACAGGCCACGCTGGACGAGTGTTCGGACGCGCCTCCGCGCACGTGGATCGTGACACGGGGCGCCCAGGCCGCGGGAGGCGTCGACGCACCGCTGTCCCCCTTCCAGGGCGCGGCTTGCGGCCTCGGTCGCACCCTTGCGCTCGAACACCCCGAACTGCGTCCGGTTCGCATCGACCTGGACTCTTCGGTGGATGCGGAGGAAGCCGCCATGCTCGTGGCGGAGTTGGGTGCCGACGGGAGCGAGGGCGAAGTGGCGTTCCGGGGCGCGGAGCGCCTGGTCTCGCGCCTCGTGCGTCGTGAACCACCGGAACGGCGGGACATCCCGGTGGACAACGACGACAACTACAGGCTCCTCACCCGCGAGAGGGGGACCCTCGACCGGCTGGAGCGGGTCGGTTGCGACCGACCTGAGCCGGGGCAGGGAGAGGTCGAGGTCCAGGTGGGCGCGACCGGGCTCAATTTCCGTGACGTTCTCAATGTGCTCGGCATGTACCCGGGGGATCCGGGCCCGCCTGGAGCCGAATGCGCGGGCCGCGTGACGCGTTTGGGTCCCGGAGTCGAGGGTTTGGCCGTGGGGGAGAGGGTCGTCGCCACCGGGCCCGCGTGCTTCTCGCGTTTCGTCGTGACACGGAGCGAGACGGTGCAGCGGGTGCCGGACGGGATGACGTTTGCGGAGGCGGCGGGAATCCCGATCGCGTACCTGACGGCGGCCTACACCTTGATGGAGGTCGGTCGGCTGA
>JBBSOM010000786.1:0-2150 GCA_038259715.1 Longimicrobiales bacterium | reverse complement strand
GCGCGGAGTCGCCGAGTGAGGCGAGCCAGGCGTTGAAGTCGCGCTTCATCCCATAGTCGAGCACGCTGCTGCGCCCGTTCAGCATGAGGTTGTTGTCGGGGTCCGGATCGACGATGCTCGGAATGTTCGCGGGGTCGACGAGGATGGCCCCCTGCGCCTTCAGGATGCCGATGACCTCGTCCATCATCGTGCGCTCCTCCTTCGACATTCCGCCCCGCCACCGGTCCGAACCGGGCACCTGAACGGAGTCGTAGTACATCGCCCTGGGGATGCCGATGCGCGCGCCTTGCAAGCCGTCGGTCTTCAGGAACACGGTGTAGTCGTTATTGGCCGGCGGCTGACACGTCGACGTGGCGGGATCGTTCGGGTCGGGTGCCGTGCCCTCGAGCACCCCGAGCATGATGGCCGCGTCGGTGACGGTGCGCGCCATGGGGCCGGGCGTGTCCTGGTCCGCGGTGATCGGGATGACACCCCAGCGGCTCACGCGTCCGACGGTGGGCTTCACGGCCGCGAGCATGTTCTGGTTGGACGGAGACAGGATGGAGCCCGAGGTCTCCGTGCCGACGTTCGCGGCCCAGAAGCTCATCGCCGTGCCGATGCCCGAACTGGAGCCTCCGGTGGAGAGCGCCGGGCGACCGTCGTCGTGGCCTTTCCTCGGGTCGGTGCGCGGGTCGTACGGATTCAGGCCCTGGCCGCCGACGGCGCTGTAGTTGGCCGGCATACCGGCGCCCATGAAGTTCGCCAACTCGGAAAGTACGGTCTTCGCGATGATGATGGCGCCGGCCGACTCGAGATTCTTGGTCAGCGTGGCGGCGTAGGGCGGGGTATAGCCCTTGAAGGCCAGGGCGCCCCCGGTGGTCGGCATCTCGGTGGTGAGGATGTTGTCCTTGAGCGCGACGGGGATGCCGTGCAGTGGGCCGAGGAGGTGGCCTTCGGCGCGCAACCGGTCGAGCGAGTCCGCGATCTGGAGCGCGTGGGCGTTCACGGAAATCAGCGCGGTGACGCGTTCTTCGTAGATGGCGATGCGCACGAGCTCCGCCTCGACCAGTTCCCGCGACGTCACCGTACCGTCAGCCATGGCCTGCTGCATCTCGGGGATGGTGGTCTCCACCACGTCGTAGCGTGCGGTGCGGTCCTGCTTGGGCGCGCACGAGGTGACAAGCGGGACCAGGGATGCCACGGCGAGCACGAGGGCAAAGCGGCTAGGGTGCACGATCATCAGAACGCCTCTGGCAGGTGGCTGAGGCCTGCTGGATACCAGGAATGGGCCGACGGCCATCGCCGACCGGAAGCGGTCAACATGCACCTCAGCGGACCGGTCGGCCAGCCACCCTCCCGCCGCCGCACCGCCCTTCCTATCTTGGCGCGGCATCTACTTCCCGCTCCGAGGAACCTCCGACGTGAAGCCCACCCTACCGCTCTGCCTGGTCGAGGCACTCGCGCGCATGGCGCGTGAGCGCCCGGTGGACAGGAAGATCCTGGTGGCGCCGACGTACGGGGTGGGGCGCGAGCTCCTGCGCCAACTCGCCCGACGCACGCGCGGCTGGGTCGGCTTCGAGGTGACGACGCTCCGGCCGCTCGCGCTCGGTCTGGCTCGCCCGGCGATGACCGCCGACGGCCTCCAGCCGCTCGACGCCTTCGACCGGCAGGCGCTCCTGGACGAAGCGCTCGACGGGGCGCTCTCGTCCGGTGCGGACTCGGGCTTCGGCGAGCTGTCGGAGGGCGTCGGCTTCCGGGAGGCGGTGCACTCCTCGGTGGTCGCGATGCGCCTGGCGGCGATCACGCCGAGACAGCTGCGGTCCTCCGATCTACGTGATCTGCGCAAGCGCGCCTTCCTCGCGCGGGTGCTGGAGTGGTACGAGGGACTCCTGCGCGACCGACGGCGGGCCGATGAGGCGACGATCCTCTCCGTCGCGCTGCGCGCGTTCGACGAGACCGGTCCCCAGGCGCGCGCGAATTTGGGCGCGGACATGATGTTCCTGATGCCGGGGCTCGGTCGCCGCGGGCTCGGAGGGCGCTTGCTGGACGCGCTCGAAGGATTCGGCGCGCGCGTGCTGGCGACCGACCCTGTCGTGGGCAGGGAGGCTCCGGGAGCGGTCCTTTGGCGGGCCGACGAACCGGTGGGGGCTCTGTCGTTCCTGCACGCACCG
>JBBSOM010000785.1:0-2153 GCA_038259715.1 Longimicrobiales bacterium | reverse complement strand
TATGTCTACGGCAACATCGAGGCCGACGGCAGCGGAGGGAGCGGCGTTGCACGGGCTCCCCTCGACCGCCTGAACGAGCGCGACGCGTATCGGGCATGGAACGGAAGCGACTGGGTCAGTGACCTCTCCGAGACCGCCATGGTATTCAACCTGGTGCCGGGCGAGGCCAGCGTCGCGTGGAACGAGTACCTGGGCCAATTCATCGCGGTGCACAGTTGGCCCTTGAGTGAACGTGTGGTGATTCGGACCGCGTCTGCCCCCGAGGGGCCTTGGAGCGCTCCCAAGGATTTGTTCGCCGGCCAGACTCCGGTCGATGGATTCAACTACGCAGGCCGCCACCACCCTGAACTCGATCTCGAGGATGGTCGCGTCATCTTCGTTTCGTACTACCACCCCCTTCCGGGCTTCCTGCAGGGGGAGTTGGTTCTGGTACGTGTGGAACTGGAGTGATGCGACCCTTGCTCGGATCGGAGGTACTACCGATCTTGGAACTTCCAAACGTGGAACTTCCGAATGTGGTAGTATCTCGTCATGCGCAAGCCAAACGACATCCGCGACCGCGAGGCCGCGTGGAGCGAACTCGTGCGGATCTGGCAGAGTCCCTCGCCGGAACTCGCCTTTCTTCTGGGGCGGCGCCGGGTGGGAAAGAGCTACTTGCTCTCCCGCTTCGCGCGGGCCGTCGGCGGCATCTACTACCAGGCCACGAAGCGTACCGAAACGGAACAGTTGGCGCGCCTCTCTGGGTCGGTGGGACAGCATTTCGATGACCCTGCGCTTCGCCATGGGGCTCCGTTTCCGGACTGGGATGGGCTGTTTGCCTACATCGCGGAACGCGCCGGTGATGAGGCCTTCTTCGTCGTGCTCGACGAGTTCCCTTACCTGTGGGATGCCGCGCCGGCGCTCCCGTCCATTCTCCAGTCCCTCTGGGATCACTCCTGGCAGACGAGCCGCTTGAAGCTGGTGTTGAGCGGGTCGCACATCACGACGATGAAGCGCCTCGAAGAGGTGGACCAACCCCTCTATGGCCGGCGGACTTCCCGAATCGATATCGACCCTTTCGATTACGTCAGCGCCGCCGAGTTCGTCCCTGACTACGCGGTTGCCGACCGTGTGCGCACCTTCGGGATCTTTGGTGGCGTCCCCGGCCATCTGGCGCTTCTCGACCCGTCTGCCTCGCTGGGCGAGAACGTGGCGCGTCAGATGCTCGGGACGACGGGACGCCTGCTGGACGACGCCCAGCACATGCTGGACGCGTTCCTCTCCGATGCCCAGGTGCACTACTCGGTGGTCGAAGCGATCGCCGGAGGGGACCGTACCTGGAGTCGAATCACGAGCCGTGTCGGTCGTGACGGAGGCTCCCTGAGCCGCGCTGTCCAGTGGCTCTCAGACATGGGTATCATCGAGCGTGTCGTCCCCATCACCGAAGCAGATCCGACCCGGTCGAAGCGAGCCATCTACCAGATCACCGACCCGTACGTGGCGTTCTGGCACCGGTTCGTTTCGCCTCTGGTCAGCTCCGGCATGATCGGACTCGCGTCGGGAGAACGCCTCTGGGAAACGCAGGTGCGGCCTCGGCTGGACAACCACATGGGAGGTGTGTTCGAACAGGTGTGCCGCGCATTCGTGCGGCGTGGTCGGGGACTGCCCTTCGAGCCGCTACGGGTGGGGCGATGGTGGGATGGCGCGTCTCGGCACGAAGTCGACGTCGTGGCGCTCGGCGCCGACGGCCGGCTTCTGGTCGGAGAGTGCACGTGGGGCCGGGTCCAGGTGTCGGACCTCAGCACGTTGCGGGAGCGCGCGAACCTTCTCGTTCGGGAGATGAAGGGCGGGCCCTACAAAGTGCACCTGATCCTCTTCACCGGGGGGGAGCTGGCTCCCGAAGTCGAGGTTGAGGTGCGGGCTGGGCGAGTGCTGCATGTATCGGCGGAGAGGCTGTTCCGGTAGCCGTTCTTCGACTTTCCTCCGGCGATCAGGAAGGTTATCTACACGGCCAACGCGGTGGTCGGCGGCAGTCCGACTCAAATTTCCACGAACGAGGAGTGTTCCTTGTACGGTCTTGCAGGATTCGACCCGAAGCGCATCCTCGACGCCGGGTGTGGCTCCGGCGGCATGGAAGCGCCGCGCACGTGAACCCCGAGCCCATCGCCTCCGCC
>JBBSOM010000784.1:0-2154 GCA_038259715.1 Longimicrobiales bacterium | reverse complement strand
GGTGATCACGGCCGCGGCCATCGCCGCGCCCATGATGGGCACGCTCGGCCTGAGCCCCGAAGCCACCATGCTGGCCGGCGCGTCGGGCTCCATCATCGTGAAGTACGTGAACTCGAGCTATTTCTGGGTGTGCACGTCGCTGACGCGCATGCCGCTACGATCGGCCCTCGTCTCGTTCGGTGGCGTCACGCTGGTGAACGGGATTCTGTCCATGGCCACCGTGTACCTGATGTGGGCCGCGGGGTGGATTTGACCTCCGTTATCCGCCCGCGTTCTGGTGGGCGTGCCAGGCCGCCAGCACCTCGGCTTCCCGCTTCATCCCGATCCCGTTGATCTCCCCGTTGAGCGTGGCCTGCCGCTCCTCGGCGGGGCGGGTCCTTTGCCAGTCGAGCGTGTCCTTGGCCGTCACGGCGACGGGCCGGAAGGTGAGCCCCGCCGCCACTGCCTTGGCGCCACTCCTCCGCTGGTACCCGGCGGTGTGTCCGTAGGGCGGCTGCCACACGGTCATGTCCCGCCACCCACGCACCTTCTGCTCCTTGAGGAAGTCCCAGGGTACCCATGTGATCTGGGCTCCGGCGGTGGTCACGGCGCGCACGCCGTAGATCATCTCGGACGTGGTCATGGGCTTGTCGGGACCAATGGCGTTGTACAGCCCAAAAACCTTCTGCTCGGCAACGCGGATCATCCATTCGGCCAGGTCGCGCGAGTCCGTGAACTGGCACGGATCGTCGGGTGTGTTCGGCGCCAGCACCTCGCCTCCCTCATCGAGGCGTGCGGGCCACCACGTGAAGCGGTCCGTTGGATCGAGAGGCCCGACGATGAGGCACGGCCGGATGATGGTCCACCGGTCCGGGTAGGTCATCTTCACCTCCTCCTCGGCACGCACCTTCAGCTCCCCGTAGTAGCGGCCCCGGTTGGCGGGATCGATGGTGTACGGGTCGAGCCCTTCGGGCATCTGCTTCACGGGGCTTTCCTCGTTCAACCCGATGATGCCGTTGTCCTGGTATGTCGACGTCGTCGAGATGAAGATGTAGTGCCCCACATTCCCTTTCAGATACTTCCCGACGTTGCGCACCCACGCCGGGAAGGTGGTGGGGTTGTCGAGCACGACATCGAAGCGCTTTCCCTCCAGCGCACTCGTGTCGTCGTTGAGGTCCCCGATGAGCGTGTCGACCCGGCCCTTGAAGAAGTCCGGGCGGGTCTGGTTCCGGTTGAAGAGCGTCACCCGGTGACCGCGGGCAAGGGCGTACTCCACCTGCTCGGGGCCCGTGAAGCTCGTTCCGCCGATGATGAGGATGTTCAGCGACGCCGGAGCCTTCTCCACAGGGGCCGCGGGAAGGGCGGATACGCCGCGCACGTCGGCAGCGTGCGCGAGGGTCGGGAAAACGCCGAGACCGGCGGCTCCACCAACGGCGGATACAGCCTTCAGGAAGGAACGACGATCGGTGGACATGCAGTCTACTCTCCAGCGGGGGTTGGCGTCACCGAAGATGCGTATGCGTGCTCTCCGGTGGTATGCCAAGTTGTAGTATCGACGGTGTGGCTGTCCAGAACGTCGGGCCCAGCGTCAACAGCAGGCCACGAACAAGCCCCGACCGAGGAGGTCCTCGGCCGGGGCTGTTCTACCGCCCGGAGGCGGCAGCTTCGGAGCGTCGGTTACCGCAGCAGGCGGATCTCCACCCGACGGTTCTGGCTCCGGCCCTCCGTGCTGCTGTTGTCCGCGACCGGCTGGGCCTCGCCCATGCCGCGTACGTCGAAGCGCGACGCATCGAGGCCCGAGAAATTCTTGAGGAGATAGGCCCGGACCGCTTCCGCTCGCCGCTGGCTGAGCTTCTGGTTGTATGCATCCGAACCGACGGAGTCCGTGAAGCCCACCAGTTCCATCCGGTCACCCGAACGGGCCGTCAGGACCCTGCCCACCTCCTGGAGCGAAGATGCCGCCCCGGGGCGCAACTCCGCCGAGTCGAAGGCGAAGTTGACGTCGCCGAAGGTGTAGGTTCCTTCCTGTTCGAGCGCCTTCTGCACCTCACTCACCGGGCAGCCCACCGCGTCGACCTTCGAGCCGGCTGCGGTGTCAGGGCATCGGTCGATCCCGTCGAAGACGCCGTCGCGGTCGCTGTCCGACGGACAACCCGTGGCGTCGACGGTGGCTCC
>JBBSOM010000783.1:0-2159 GCA_038259715.1 Longimicrobiales bacterium | reverse complement strand
TACCCCACGGTGACGTATCCGGGAGACCTGGCCCCGGTCGCCGATCCGCAATGGGTGCGCCGCGTCACCGCCGCGGCGGCCACACTGCCTCGCGCGACGACGACGCGCATCCAGTCGGTCGACGGCTTCCACTCGTTCTTTCCGATGGAGGTCGCCGCCACGCCCGGGGAAGAAGCCGGATTCATGGCGGAGGCGCCCCACGGATGGCGTGTGATGCCGGAGGTCCGTGAACGCTCCGTCCGCATGGGCCGATTCCTGCCGCACCACTGGGCTGTCGAGGGCCCGCGCGGCGCGTTCGAGAGTCCGGTGCTGCGCGATGAGTCGTTCGCGTTCCAGGTGGCCGTGATCTCCGGGGCCGATTCGATCGCGAATCTGGACGTAGCGTTCGACGGCTTTCCGGACGGCTGGAAGTGGACGTGCTTCAACTGCGGCGGCATCGATGAGAACGGCCGTCCGTTCCGCAAGGACGTCGACGTCCCGGCGGGCACCGTTCAGCCGCTCTGGCTGGGGGTGCTCATCCCGCCGGACCAACCGGCCGGCCCGGTCGCGGGCACGGTGACCGTAGCGAGCGCCAATCGGGGCAGCCAGACCGTCGAGGTCACGCTCGCCGTCGGCAACGCGCGGGCCGACCAACATGGGGAAAACGAGCCCGACCTGATGACGCGCCTGGCCTGGTTGAACTCCACCCGGGGGGCCGACCCGGACATCCTGGTCGAACCGTTCACGTCCATCGAGGTGAACGACCGCACCCTGGACATCCTGGGCCGTCGGGTCGTGCTGGGAGAGACCGGACTTCCCGCTCGGATCGAGAGCTTCTTCACGATGGAGATGACGGGCTTCTCCGACGCGGCCGAGCCGATCCTCGCGTCGCCGCTGGCGCTCGAGGCCACGGTGGCCGGCCGCGTCGAGACGTTCACGCCGTCGTCGTTCGCGTTCCGCCGCACGGGCCGGGGCCGCGCGGAGTGGGAGGCGACGTCCACGTCCGACGACTTCTCGCTCGACGTCGACGGCGCGCTCGAGTACGACGGAATGCTCGACGTGCGCATGAGGCTGGCGGCCACGCGCGATGTGTCCGTCGACGACATCGCCTTGCCGATCCGGTACGCCTCGGGCGCCGCCGAGTACATGCTCGGCCTGGGACGGATGGGGGGACGCCGCCCGGCGTCGCTCGACTGGAAGTGGGCCGTCGAGCACCACCAGGAAGGCGCGTGGTTGGGCGGCATCAACCGTGGGCTCCAGTACGTGCTCCGGGACGAAAACTACGTTCGGCCCCTGAACACCAACTTCTATATGCAGCAGCCGCTCAACATGCCGCCGTCGTGGTTCAACGATGGACGCGGGGGGATCACGCTGCGGGAGGAGGGCGATGCCGTGGTGGCCCGGAACTACTCCGGTCCGCGCACGCTCCGGGCCGGAGATACGCTCCACTTCAACGTCCGCTTCCTGATCACGCCCTTCAAGCCGATCGACACGAAGAAGCACTTCGAGACGCGTTTCGTGCATCAGTTTGTGCCGGTGGACTCGGTCGTCGCGTGGGGCGGCACGGTGGTGAACGTCCACCACGCCACGCCGATCAACCCGTACATCAACTACCCGTTCTACGCACTCGACGCCCAGAAGGCCTACATCGAGGAAGCGCACGCCAAGGGGATCAAGGTCAAGCTGTACGATACCATCCGGGAACTGACGTACCACGCATACGAACTGTTCGCGTTGCGGAGCCTGGGTGACGAGATCTTCAACGATGGAGACGGCGGCGGCCACTCGTGGCTGCAGGAGCACCTCGGCGATCACTACCACGCCGCGTGGCACGCCTACAGCGTCGACGATGCGGCCATTCTCGACAAAGGCACGTCGCGCTGGACGAACTACTACATCGAGGGACTCGGTTGGTCCGCGCGCAACCAACATATCGACGGACTCTACCTCGACGACATCGCGTTCAGCCGAGCCACGGTCAAGCGGCTGGTCAACGTCCTGCACGAGTACCGCCCCGAGGTGATCATCGACCTGCATTCCGCGAATCAGTACAACCCGAGAGACGGCTTCACGAACAGCGCCATGCTGTACATGGAGCATTTCCCGTACATCTCGCGCCTCTGGTTCGGCGAGTACTTCGACTACTCCGAGAAGCCGGACTATTGGATGACCGAGGTCTC
>JBBSOM010000782.1:0-2166 GCA_038259715.1 Longimicrobiales bacterium | reverse complement strand
CGGCGGGCTGAGCCTCGTCCCGGATCCCCGCATAACGGAGGTCTTTCACCACGCCGACGATCTCGGCGCTGTCGATGTTGAGAGCGCCGAGCGGCCCGAAGCGATACGTCATGTTCCGGAAGTGGGCGCCCAACGGGGAGCCGTCCGGGAAGAAGCGGCGCACAAAGGCCTCGTTCACCACGGCGACGCCGGCACTTCCCAGGGCGTCGCTCTGGTCGAAGAGACGGCCCTCCACCACGGAGGCGTGAAGCGCTTCGAAGAACCCGGGGGCCACCGGACGCAGGTAGACGCGGTTCTCCTGATCGGGCGGAAGGTCCGCGTCCATCTGGAAGGGCTGCCGATAGTCGTAGTCCGTGGCCAGGGGCAGGGATGCGGCGTCTCCCACGACGTCCACGCCCGAAAGCTGTGCGATGCGGTCGCGGAACTGGGCGTAGAACTCGATGACCGCCGTGTCGCTCGGGGCGACGCTGGGTGGGATGTCCAGCTCCATCGTGAGCACCCCCGACGAGGAGAAGCCCGTGTCCACCGAGCGGAGATTGTCGAAGCTGCGTACCAGGAGGCCGGCGCCGGTCACCACGACCACGGCCAGCGCGAGCTGGCCCACGACGAAGACGTTCTGGATCCGATGGCGCGAGGCGCTTCCGGTGGTACGAGCGCCGTCGCGCATCGCGCTCTTGACGTCGGAGCCCAGCAGGCGGGCAATCGGCGCCAAGCCGAAGAGCAACCCCGTGACCACGCTCACGCCCACGACCACCGCGAGGACGGTTCCGTCCAGGGAGATGCTTTCCTCGTAGGGAAGAGACACCGGAGCCACGGCCAGGAGGCCTCGAAGCCCCGCCCACCCCACCCCGAGCCCCACCAGGGCGCCGGCGCCGGCCAGCAGGAGGCTCTCGACGAGGAGTTGGCGCGCCAGCCGCCATCGCCCCGCTCCGAAGGCCGCACGGACCGCGATCTCACGGGCCCGGACCTCGGACCGGGAAAGGAGGAGGTTGGCCACGTTGGCGCATGCGATCAGAAGGACCAGGGCCGTGGCGACAAGGAGGATCCAGAGCGCCGACCCCGTGTCGCCCACAAGGTCGTCGTGGAGGAACTCGGCGCGGATGCCCCACCCCTCGTTGGAGCGTGGATTCTCTTCGGCGATGTGAGATCCCAAGGCGGTCAGGTCGGCCCGGGCCACCTCCATGCCATCGGCGCTCTTCAAGCGGCCGATGGCGCTCATCCACCGGGCGTACCGACTCTGGATCTGCATGGGAAACGTGATGTTGAGCCAGAGGTCCGCGTTCAGCGGGAAGGTCTGGTCCCCGCGCAGGACGCCGATGATCTCGATGGGCGCGCCGTCCAGCGTGACGGTGCTGCCCAACACCGAGGGATCACCGCCGAAGCGTCGTTGCCAGAAGCCGTAACTGAGGATGCTGACGGAGTGGGAGCCGGGGCCGTCCTCCGCGGTGAACGTCCGCCCCAGCACGGGCGACGCCCCCAGCACGTCGAAGAAGTCCTCGGTGGTGTAGACCACCTGGACCCGGGTGGGGTTTCCGTCGTCTTCGGTGACGGTGCCCGAGGTGGGCCAGTAGGCCGCCATCGCCGCAAACGTGTGGTTCTGGTGCCGCCAGTCGTCGAAGTCCATGGGGGAGGTCATCCCCTTGAACTGCCCTTCGGCTTCGTTTTCCGAATAGAGCGCCACCAACTCCTCGGAGTGCCTGAACGGCAACGGTTCCAGCAGCACTTTCTGGACGACGGTGTAGATGGCCGTGTTGGCGCCGATGCCCAGGGCGAGCGTCACCACCGCGACTAGTGTGAAAACCGGGTTCTTGGCGAGCATCCTGAGGCCGAACTTCACGTCCTGCATCTCATCCTCCGAGCCCATTTCGTATACCGGGATGTCCGCCTTTCTCGGCCGCCTCCCCGGCCGGTCTACACGGGCGAGTACTCGTGTAGACGCCACCGGGGGACGAAGGGTTGCGAAACCGGGCTCGGACCTCCGAAGGCCGCTACTTTCTCCGGCCCGGGAACATCCACCCCTGCCGGACCGCGCGAGGCTCCTCGACGATGACGAAGGCGTCGGGGGCGTCGCGGTCGACCGCGCGCAGGTACGTCGATACCCGCCGACGCGGGATGGCCGAGTACAGGTGGGCCACGTCACCCTCGAGGCCGCGCGCGGCCATCTCG
>JBBSOM010000781.1:0-2167 GCA_038259715.1 Longimicrobiales bacterium | reverse complement strand
TGACCGGGTGAAGGCCCACTTCGACATGTGTGCCCGTTGCTATCCCAGGCTCAGGGTCGAGGAATCGTTCAGGCTCGCGATTCGGAAGGCGGCCCGGCAGGAAAAGCCGTCCCCGGCGCTTCGGAACAAGGTCAAGGACGCGTTGGCTCGGGCGAAGGAAGCAAAGCGGGGCGGGTGAGCGACGAGAAAGGGGAGTCGCGTAGGTCTACCGCCGAACCTGCGGGCAGCGCCAGCGCCACGGGAACTCCTGTCCGCGACTGATTCCGATCCGGGGCCCCACCCGGGGCTCGGTGGGGGGTGGCGTTCCATCGCTCAGCACGCTCACCCCGCGGTCGTTGAGGACCATATCGGCGCCGTCGAACGTGCCGTCGATGCCGAGGGCCTGCGTCAATCGGGCAGGACCGCTGGCCAGATCTCGATCGTTACGCGCCCGTGGCCTGGCCTTTCGCATCAACTCGATTCCGCCGATCGGCCGGATCGCACGGATGAGGATTCCCCATCCCTCTCCCACCGGACCGCAGACCGCGTTGCAGCACCAGTGCATGCCGTAGGTGAAATACACATACATGTGTCCAGCCGGCCCGAACATCGTGCGATTTCGCTTCGTCGGCCCGCGAAACGTGTGCGCGGCGGGGTCTTCGGCTCCGCAGTACGCTTCGACTTCGATGATGCGTCCGGCCCGCCCGTCGTCACACGCCAGGATCTTGTCCAGAAGTTCCGGTGCGACGTCCCTCGGATCTCGCTCGTAGAACGACCTTGGCAACGCCTGCAGGGCGAGTCCCCCACCGGTGGGGTCGGTGCGTCGACCGATGGTCTCCACGTCAGGAGCCGAGGAATTCGAGGAGCACGACGGCCGCATTGTGTTCTTTGTCCCTGGCGCCATAGATGAGCGTCGTCGCGCCCTTCCCGATCTCCTTCTTCAGGAGCGCGACCTGCTCGCTGTTCTTCCTGAGTTCGGCCCGATACCGCTTCCTGAACTCCGTCCATTTGTCGGGATCGTGGCCGAACCACTTCCGCAACTCCGTGCTCGGGGCGATTTCCTTCATCCACAGATCGACCTTCGCCTTCGCCTTCGTCAGGCCGCGCGGCCAGAGCCGGTCGACGAGGACGCGGTTGCCGTCGCCTTTGTCCGGCGCCTCGTAGACGCGTTTGAGTTTCACGTTCATGGCTGCCTCCCGAGCTTCCAGTGTCCTGGCCGAGCACTCAATAGCCGGAGAACTCCTCGGTGCGGATCCTGTCATCCTGGACGCCCGCGTCGTCGAGGACCTTGCGCATGGCGGCCACCATCCCGCGCGGGCCCGAAAGATAGAAGATCGGGCGGGCGAGATCGGGTAGGGTCCTTTTCACCATCTCACCGGTGATGAATCCCGTCTCCCCGCTCCAGGGGGCGCTGGAATGCTCCATCTCCGTCATCGTGCACACGAGGGTGAAGTTGGGATTCTCCTGCTCTGCCTTCGACAACGGGTCCAGGAATGCCGTGTCCTCGGGCCGCCGGTTCGAGTAGAACAGGACAATGGGGTGCGGGAGCTTGTCGCGGGTGGCCTGGAGGACAATGCTGCGGATCGGCGTGACCCCGATGCCCCCTGAAAGGAAGACCGCGGGAATCTCGGGGTTGCTGTGTAGCGTGAATGTGCCGTAGGGCGCATCCATCTCGACTTCCGTCCCGAGTTCCATCGTCTTCAGGACCCGCTTGAACGCGGTGTCACGAAGCCGGGTCGCCACCATGAGATCATTTTCGTACGGGGCGCTGGCGAGCGTGAATCCGCGGATATTCCCTTCTGCATCGGTTTCCGGCGGATCGTTCAGCGTGAGATCGCAGAACTGACCCGCCTTGTAGGTGAATCCCTCGGGCTTCTCGAAATGAAACGCCATCGTCCCGGAGGCGATTTCTTCGCGGCGCGTCAGTTTGATCGTATGAAGGGCCATGGCACCCTCCTTGGGTCCCTCGACGCTAGCTGGACGTCGGTGAGTTTCAGCGCCTGCGCCACGTCGTACATTGCCTGGTTGAGGATACAGTGGATGTTCTGATCATAAGGCATGGCTGTACTTCATGTCGATGTCGGTCATCACCATGACATGGATGTCGTTCGACACCGCATGGTCCGCCGGTGCCGGCGGTCCGCGAACACCGGGCGATCTTGCTTCCCGTCCACTCCGTCTCTACGCT
>JBBSOM010000780.1:0-2176 GCA_038259715.1 Longimicrobiales bacterium | reverse complement strand
TACGAACTCAACGAGCGCCTTCCGGACAATGCGATCCTGACCTGCGACGCCGGCTCGACGGCGGACTGGTACGGGCACCACATCCGGCTGCGGCGCGGCATGCTCGGCGACCTGTCGGGACGGCTGGCCACGATGCTGGCCGCAATGCCCTATGCGGTCGCCGCCAAGTTCGCGCACCCCGACCGACCGGTGATCTGCACCATCGGCGACGGCGCGTTCCAGATGCTCGGGATGAACGAACTGATCACCATCAAGAAGTACATGCACGAGTGGGAGAACCCACAGTTCATCATCATGGTCCTCCATAACGACGACCTCACCCAGGTCTCCTGGGAGATGCGCACCGAAGACGCCAATCCCCGCTGGGAAGGCTCCCAGGATCTCCAATCCATGAACTACGCGGCGTACGCCGCCGTGTTCGGCTTCAAGGGGATCGAGGTCACCGACCCCACGAAGGTCGGGGCCGCGTGGGACGAGGCATTCGCCCACCCGGGGGTGACCCTCCTGGACATCCACACGGATATGAACGTCCCGCCCCTCCCTCCGCACGTGTCCGGGGAGTACGCGAAGAATACCGCGGAAGCCCTCCTCAAAGGTGACCCCGAGGGATGGGAGGTGGTCAAGGCATCAGCCCGCGCGCTGGCGGCGGAAGGCGTAGAGAAAGCAAAGAACGCCCTGCACCTTGGCCAGAGAGGAAAGAAGCAGGCCGGAGACCCGGATCCGCGGGAGGAGTAGAATATGCACGACTCGGCGGCGACGATCACCGGCCTGGAGGTCAGCGCGTACAGGGTCCCCACCGAGGGTCCCGAGTCGGACGGCACGCTGTCATGGAACTCCACCACATTGGTTCTGGTGGAAATGCGTGCCGGAGATCAGCACGGCCTCGGCTACAGCTATGCGGACGTCGCAACGGCCGAGTTGATTCGCAACACCCTCCAGGACGTGGTGCTGGGTCGGAATGCGATGGACATCCCGGCCAGCCACGCCGCCCTCGTCCACGCAATCCGGAACCTCGGTCGTCCAGGGATCTCCTCCATGGCGATCTCCGCCGTGGACAACGCGCTCTGGGACCTCAAGGCCCGCCTTCTGGATCTACCCTTGATCGACCTCCTCGGAGCGGCACGGGACTCGGTCGAGGTCTACGGAAGCGGCGGCTTCACCTCATACTCCCTCTCCCGCCTGCAGGAACAGCTCGGAGGATGGGTCGCGGAGGGGATCCCCCGAGTGAAGATGAAGGTGGGGCGGCATCCCGAGGCCGACGTCGAGCGAGTGCGGGCGGCGCGGGAGGCGATCGGCCCGGAAGCGGCACTTTTCGTCGACGCGAACGCGGCATACGACCGCAAACAGGCACTCGCCTTTGCCGAGCGTTTCGCCTCGCTCGGCGTGAACTGGTTCGAGGAACCCGTCTCGTCCGATGACCTGTACGGTCTGAGGTTGCTCCGGGACCGCGCTCCCGCGGGGCTGGAGGTGACCGCCGGGGAATACGGCTACCAGCCCGTCTATTTCCGGAGGATGCTGGAAGCGGGAGCCGTGGACGTGCTGCAGGCGGACGCCACGCGCTGTGGTGGAATCACGGGCTTCATGGAGGCGGCAGCGCTCTGCGAGGCTTTCGAGATCCCTCTGTCCTCTCATTGCGCCCCGTCGATCCACGCGCACGCGGGCTGCGCCGCTCGGCCGGTCCGCCACATCGAATACTTCTTCGACCACGTGCGGATCGAACGAATGCTCTTCGACGGCGCCCTCTCCCCGGTGGATGGGCAGCTCCATCCCGACCGTGCAAGGCCGGGATTGGGCCTGGAGTTCAAGCGCCGGGACGCGGAACAATACTCTCTCTAAGCGCAAGGAGTCGAAGGTGCGTGGAACTGGCAAAGAAGGCATCCGCCTTCCCGTGGTCGGGCCTGAGAAGTCCTGGGAGCACTATGCGGGAATGAAGACGGTGCAGAGCACGCACCATGTGGGGTCGGATCAGCCCGATTATGCCGGTGACCTCGCCGGGGAACTGGCCGACGCGATCCGGGGCGAGGTGCGCTTCGATGCCGGGAGCCGCGCCGCATATTCGACGGACGCCTCCAACTATCGGCAGGTGCCCATCGGCGTGGTGATCCCGCGCAACGTCGACGCGGCCGTCGAGGCGGTCGCGGTCTGCCACGAGTTCGGCGCGCCGCTGCTGTCCCGC
>JBBSOM010000779.1:0-2178 GCA_038259715.1 Longimicrobiales bacterium | reverse complement strand
GCAGGCACGCCATCATGAGCGCGGTCTCGACGGCCTCGGTGCCCGAGTTGGTGAAGAACGTGCGCTTGAGGTTGCCGGGCGCGATCTCCGCGAGTCGGCAGGCGGCCTCGACCTGGACATCGGTGGCGTAGAGCGTCGATACGTGGCCCAGCCGCTGCATCTGCTCGGTCACGCGCTCGAAGATGCGCGGGTGGGCGTGACCGATGGACGTGGTCAGGATGCCGCCGAACAGGTCGAGATACTCGTTGCCGTCGGCGTCGCGCACGCGCGTTCCCTTGCCCTCCACGAGCGCGAGCGGCTCGGCGTACATGTGCAGCAGGGCAGGCAGCAGGTATTCCCGCTGTCCGGCGATGATCTCGGCACTGGTCTGGCCGGCGACTGTGGTGCTCATGTCCGTGGTCCGCGATAGAGGTTCGTCGACACGTTGTACTTCACCATCTGGAGATGACGACACGCGCATCGGTATAGAACGAGACGGCGTCCCGGCCCTGTGCCTTCAGATCGCCGTAGAACGACCCCTTCGACCCGCCGAAGGGGAACATGGCCATCGGGGCCGCGACCCCGATGTTGATGCCGATCATGCTGATCCCGGCCCGATAACGGAAGTCCCGCGCCGCCTTGCCACTCTGCGTGAAGAGCGAACACGCGTTGCCGTACCGGCTCGCCTGCATCCACCCGACCGCCTCGTCGAGGGTTTTCGCGTGGTTCAGACAGGCCACGGGACCGAAGATCTCTTCGGTGCCGATCGAGCTTTCGAAGCTCACGTTCTCGAAGACGGTGGGCCCCACCCAGTTGCCGCCCGGCAATTCGGGCACCGTCGCGTGGCGTCCGTCCAGAAGCAGCTTCGCGCCATCCTTCTCGCCTTGGTCGATCCAGCCCCGAACGCGGTCGCGATGCTCCGCCGAAATGACCGGGCCCATGTCGGTCTGGGGAAGGAGCCCGTCTCCGAGCCGCATCGCCGCGGCGCCGTCCACCATCCGCTCACGCAGGCCGGGCCAGGCGTCTCCGACGCCTACGAAGATGCTTCCGGCCAGACAGCGCTGGCCGCTGGAGCCGAAGACGGAAGCCAGGCACGCCGCTGCAGTGGCGTCCATGTCGGCGTCGGGCAGCACGATGATGTGGTTCTTCGCCCCGCCCAGCGCCTGAACGCGCTTGCCTGTCGCGGATGCGCGCCTATAGACGATCTCGGCCACACGGCTCGATCCGACGAACGACACGCCGACGATGTCCGGATGGTCGCATACCGCCTCGACGGCGTCACGCCCCCCATGCACCACGTTGAGCACGCCGGGCGGGAGGCCCGCCTGCTCGGCCAGGCCGACGATCTTCTGGTGCGTGAGCGGGTCCTGCTCGCTCGGCTTCAGCACCACGGTGTTTCCCGTGGCCACCGCGTAGGGCCAGAACCAGAGCGGGATCATGACCGGGAAGTTGTACGGGGTGATGACCCCGAAAACGCCCAGCGGCTGGCGAACCGTCTCGCAGTCGATGCCCTCCGCGATGTCCTCGAGCGTGTCGCCCATCATGAGCGACGGGATCCCGCAGGCGTGCTCCACGTTCTCGATGCCGCGCTGCACCTCGCCCCGGGTCTCCGCGACGACCTTCCCGTGCTCGCGGGTCAGCAGCACCGCGAGTTCTTCCTTATGCTCTTCCAGGAGCGCCCTGAAGCGGAAGAGCACGCGGACGCGCTCGACCGCCGGCGTCATGCGCCACGCCGGGAAAGCGCGACGGGCAGCTCGCACCGCGGCATCCACATCGTCTCGCCCGGACAGGGGAACGCGACCGAGCTCCTCCCCCGAGGCGGGGTTGAGGAGAGAAAGGGTGTCGAGACTCCTGCTGGAGGCCCAGGCCCCTCCGATGTAGTTCTGCACCAGCGTCATGCGCACCACCCGTTGAAGATCGGCTCAACCTCCGGCGAGGACGAGCCAGGAGCAAAGACTGCGGGAAATAGCGGACAACGTACTCAGGCGGTGGCGGCGCTCACCTGGTGGCGGGCGAAGTAGGCCTCCTCCATGAGCGCCAGTTTGGCCACGATCTGCCGCGCGAGGTCGCGGGATTGACGCAGACCCGAGTGATCCGAACGGGGCTGGAAGAGCTCGAAGTCCACGTAGAACGAATCGCCGCGTGCGGGCACCGTGGACCAACTCGTCTGCCGGTCTCCGCGCAGGTAGACGCACAGGG
>JBBSOM010000778.1:0-2181 GCA_038259715.1 Longimicrobiales bacterium | reverse complement strand
TTGCCCAGATCGTTGGCGTACCAGCTCATATGCGCGACCACCCACGTGGTGTTCGGGTGCTTCGCGATCATGCGATCCCGCTCGGCCATGAGCTCCTCGAACGACGGGAAGCGGGCCCGGTCGAAGTAGCGGCGGTTCTCGTAGATGGCCATCTCCAGCCAGCGCTCATTGTCGTAGTCGAGCGGCTGGAAGAACTCCGCGGGGTCCGCGGTGTGGACGAAGACCGGGATCCCGAGCCGCCCCGCCGTCTCCCAGACGACGTCCAGTTCCGGGTCGTCGAGGTGCAACCGCGTGCCGTCGGCCTTCATATCGAAGAGCCCGAAGCTCTTCATGATTTCGCCGATACCGACCGCGCCCGCCTTGACGTCCTCCTCGAGTTGCTTGCTGATTGTCGCGCCTGAGCCCGGCCCCACGTCGCGCAGGTTGAGCGATGCGAAGAAAACGAACCGGTCCGCGTACCCCGCCTCCTTCACCGTCTCGATCTGCTTCGTCAGCCGGTCGCCCGAGCTGGGGTTGGCCTGCACCATGACCCCCAGGTTGAGCTTGTCCATGGCGGCGATGACCTGCCGCACGGTCTCGACCGAGCCCAGGTAGGGAGGGTGCCCGTGGAAGTCGACGGCCGGGAACTTGGCCCTCGGCACGAGATGCTCGGGAACCACCAGCGTCGAATGCGGATGGTATTCGACGATGGTCGGCGGCGGGAGCTTCGGCTCGCGGTTCGGACGCTGTGCGCAAGCGCTCGACGGCAACAGGGACAGGGCGAGCAGCGCAACGAGGGGCAGGGTCGTGCGACGCATGTCGGCTTCCTGAAGTGGGTCGTCAGAGGGTAGGGGAGTAGACGGGGGCGACGTCGGATGGGCAAGGGCTGAGGGGGGCGGCCAACGACGGTGGGCGTCGCTCATTCCACCGTGAAGGCCCGTCGGCGCTCGAGCACCGAGCGACCTTCCCAGCCGACCCGGAGCACGAAGGCGTATTCGCCTTTGCCCAGATCGCGCAGGTCGAGGGAGATCGCCGTGGGATGGGTGTCACCGCTGACGGGCTCCGTCCAGGTGAGCGTACCCCGGTCCGACGGCGTTCCGCCCGGCAGGCGGCGACGCAGCCGGTCGATCAGTCCGCCCGAGGACTTCTCGATCGAGAGATGGAACTCGAGCGTCGCGCCGGCAGGGGCCTGGTACGTCTCCCAGAAGATTCCGACGGTCGCTTCCTCCTGGAGGGCGGTGCTCCCGAGCATGGCGTCGACGGCCGAGGCGGTGTCGTTCGGCTCGGCGTCGCCTTCGGGCGCGTACAGCAGCATGTCCGAGATCTCGGCTCCCTCGACCACCAGTGGACCGAGCGGTGCGCGGGCCCACCCAACCCCCTTGGACGTCACGACCTCGAGGCTGGCGATGTAGTGTTCCGAAGGCGCGCGTCCGCTGAACTGGGGTCGGCTCAGATGGCCGTCCGCTACGAGGCGGAGCGGCATGCGTTCAGGCCCGTCGGTCAGGACGAACGTCGCGGCCGCATCGAGCGCGCCCACCAGGGGGGTGCCCTTGAGACGCGTCGCTGCGACGACGCGCATCGATTCGCCGGTCCGGAACCGCGCGACCTGATAGGGAACGTCCATGAAAGGTCCCCGAACCGCCGGCGTGTATCCTTCGTCGTCCAGGTCGCCGTCGAGCTTCCATATCGGATCGCCGAGGTCGTCGGCTTCGAAGTCCGGCACGAAGTGATACGCGGCCGCCGCGCGGCTCGTCCAACTCAACCCGCGGTCCGAGTCGTACGAGTCGACGGGCCCCCTTCGTACGCGACTGGCCCAGAGGTGGTCCTGGTAGCGCTCGGGGCCCTGGGACCCGGGAATCGTGTTGCGGATCTCGGCGTGGAATCGCGCGGACATCGACCGGGTCACGTGTTCGACCCAGCGCTCGTTGCCGGGCGTCCCGTAGAGCGGATCGGAGAGCCACCAGATCGTGTCCGAGACCGCCATGCGGCGCCGGCAGTCCCATTCCTCCCGGTCCGTTCGCGCCTCCGGTACGGAGTTGTTCGACCCGCGCTGGCTCCATCGCCCCAGCACCCAGGTCGCATCGGTGAGCGCGCAGCGGACGGAATCGGGCGCCTGGTCGAGTGCGCGGCGCAGCGTGGCGTCGGCGAGCGCATCCTCGGCCATCCCGTGCAGAACGTAGCCTCGAAGCGCGTCGCACCACC
>JBBSOM010000777.1:0-2181 GCA_038259715.1 Longimicrobiales bacterium | reverse complement strand
TTCGACTGGACCGAGAACCCCCGCAACCCGGATGAGACCGCCTGGCTCCTGAGCCCCACGCTCACGTGGTGGCAGAGCGAATTCGTCCGCGTACGGGGCGAATATGATTTGCTGGGACGCGGCGACATGCGGCCCGGAAGATTCCTGCTCCAGGTGACGTTCGCGATGGGGCCCCACAAGCACGAGACCTACTGATCATCCGGAGAATCGAAGCCATGAATCTGACCGCCCTGTTGACCGCCGCCGTCCTCGCCATGGCCGGCGGAGGTCCCGATATCGCGCCGCGCGCCCCCCTCAGAGTCGTCACGACCCTGCCCGTCTACGCCGAGATCGCCAAGGAGATCGGCGGCGCCGAGGTCGAGACCAGCGCGATCGCCAACCCGAACGAGGATCCGCACTTCGTCCGCCCGCGCCCGAGCTTCGCCCTCGACCTCCGTAAGGCCGACGCCTTCGTGACCACGGGCCTGGACCTGGAGCTGTGGGTACCCGTCCTGCTCGACCGCGCCGGAAACCAGCAGGTGCTGGAAGGCGGAAAGGGGTACATCACCGCCTACACGGGCGTGACCCTGCTCGACATCCCTGTATCCGCCGACCGGAGCGCGGGCGACGTACACATTTTCGGCAACCCGCACCTGACCACCGATCCACTCCGTACCGTGCAGGTCGCGCGCAACATCGCTGCCGGGTTGAAGAAGGTGGCTCCGGAGCGCGCGAGCATCTTCGACGCGGGCCTCGCCCGCTTTCAGGACAAGATCTACCAGAAGCTTTTCGGCGAGAAGCTCGTTGAGCTTCTGGGTGGCCCCACCCTGGAGCAGATGGCGTTCAACGGCACGCTCTTCAAGTTCCTCGGTGACCAGCAGTTCGAGGGCCATCCCTTGCTGCAGGAGTTGGGGGGCTGGCTCAAGGCAGGCGAGTCGTTCCGCGGCAAGCAGATGATCTGCTACCACAAGAACTGGGCGTACCTCGAGGACCGATGGGACATCAAGTGCGCCGACTTCGTCGAGGCCAAGCCGGGCATCCCGCCGACGCCCGGTCATGTGGCGCAGCTCATCAAGAAGATGAAGGACGAGGACATCCGGGTCCTGCTCGCCGCGTCGTACTTCGATCGCCAGAAGGTCGAAACGGTGGCTCAGCGCGCCGGCGCCACGCTCGTCCAGGTGCCGATGGGCCCCGGCGTCACGCCGGGGACGGACGACTACTTCGCACTGGTGGACACCTGGATTTCCGGCCTCGCGGCCGCGTTCAGCGGTAGCTGACCTCAACTGGAACGAAGGGGAACAACATGCTCGACATGCTCGACCTCATGATCCCGCCCATTGTGGCGGCGCTGGTGATCCTTTCGCTCCACGCCTACCTCGGCCTGCACGTGATCGCGCGCGAGGTCATCTTCGTGGACCTCGCGTTCGCGCAGATCGCCGCGCTGGGCACCACGGTGGCCCTGCTCATGGGCATTGCACCCGGCACGGGAATGTCCATCGTCTTCGCGCTCGGTGCGACCCTCATCGGCGCGGGGCTCTTCAGCTTCACGCGCATGGACGACTCGGCGGTGTCGCAGGAGGCGATCATCGGGATCGCGTACGTCGTCGCGTCCGCGGCCGTCATCCTCCTGGCCGGGATGACGCCGGAAGGAGCCGAGCACATCAAGGAAACGCTCACCGGCACGCTCATCTGGGTGAGCTGGGGCCAGATCGCCAAGATGGCCGTGCCGTACGCCGTCATCGGCATCTTCCACTTCGTGCTGCGGAAGTACTTCCTGGCTATCTCCTTCCATCCGAAGAAGGCCAAGAACATACGGCTGTGGGACTTCCTCTTCTACCTGTCGTTCGGGATCGCGATCTCGTTTTCGGTGGAGATCGCGGGCGTGCTCATGGTTTTCAGCTCGCTGGTGATCCCGGCCGTGGTCGCCTTCTTCTTCACGGACCGGTTCGGCAGAGCGCTCATGCTCGCGTGGGTCGCCGGCACCATCGCGATCGTCGGCGGGATCGGGGCGTCCTTCAAGTGGGACCTCGCGACCGGACCCCTCCTGGTGGTGGCGTTCGGGGCGGTGCTCGTTGCCGCGATGATCCTGCGTCCGTTCCTGGGCGTGAAGCCCGGCTCGCGGATCCGAGTGAACGGGATCGTGGATCACGACGACGTGGCGGCCTGACGGAATGCGCGCAGAAAGCGCAGGTTCGCCAGGTC
>JBBSOM010000776.1:0-2182 GCA_038259715.1 Longimicrobiales bacterium | reverse complement strand
GCCAGCGGTGCTTCGCTCGTGATCGGCCGGCACGGCAAGATCGTGAAGCTGGCCGGATACGGGGAGCTCGCCTACGGAAGCGGTCGGCCCGCGACGCCCACGTCCATCTGGGACCTGGCGTCCATGTCGAAGGTCGTCGGCACCACGACGGAGGCCATCACGCTCGTGGGTCGGGGTCGGCTCGACCTGGACAGGAAGGTCGTCGACTACCTGCCCGATTGGTCACGCGGGGACCCACGCAAGAAGGATGTCACAGTCCGTATGCTGCTACTCCACCGCTCGGGGCTTCCGGCCTTCAAGCTCTGGTTCTACGATCATGCGGGGAAGCGGGCGTACAAGGATGCCGCGGCGGACCAGGCGCTCGAATCCGATCCGGGCACGAAGACCGTGTATTCGGACATCGGCATCATGACGCTGTCGTGGATCATGGAGGCGATCACGAAGCAGCCGCAGGACGAGTGGCTGCAGGAGCACGTCTTTGGGCCGCTCGGCATGCTCGACACCGAGTACAACCCGGCGCCCGCGCTCAAGACGCGCATTGCCGCTACCGAGTTGGACACGATCTGGCGGCATGAGATGGTGTGGGGGCGCGTCCACGACGAGAACGCAGACGCCATGGGAGGCGTGGCCGGTCATGCCGGGCTCTTCTCCACGGCGGTGGACCTGTCCGTTTTCGCCAGCATGATGCTCAACGGGGGAACCGCGCCCGCCTGTACGCCCGGCCAGGCGGCGGGGGTGCCCTGCCCGGTGGCGCGCCCCGAGGCGCTCCACGTGCTCGACCCCGATGTGCTGCATCTCTTCACCAGGCGGTGGGACGACCAGTCGAGTCGCGCGCTCGGGTGGGACACGCCGTCCGAAGGTTCGAGCGGCGGGGACTACGTGACGCACGACGCATTCGGTCACACGGGCTTCACCGGTACCTCGATCTGGATGGATCCCGATCTCGACATCTGGATCATCCTGCTCACCAACCGCGTGCACCCTTCGCGCGACAACCAGAAGCACATCCCCCTCCGCCGCGCCGTAGCCGACGCCGCGGTGCATGCCATCACGGACCAGCCCATCCACAAGCGCGAGGATGCGCGTTGACTACGCTCGACTGGGTGATCATCGCCCTGTACTTCGTGTTCGCGGCGGCGATCGGGCTGTCGCTGTCGAACCGGGCCGGCCGCTCCCTGTCCGAGTACTTCGTCGGCGGACGCTCACTTCCATGGTGGCTTGCCGGTACCTCGATGGTCGCCACCACCTTCGCGGCCGACACTCCCCTGGCCGTCACCGAGATGGTGGCCAAGCACGGCGTGGCCGGGAACTGGCTGTGGTGGAACATGGTCATGAGCGGCATCCTGACCGTGTTCTTCTACGCGCGCCTCTGGCGTCGAGCGGGCGTGATCACCGACGTCGAGTTCACGGAGTTGCGCTACGGCGGCAGGCCTGCCGCGATCCTGCGCGGCTTCCGGGCCACCTACCTCGCGGTACCGATCAACCTCATCATCATGGGGTGGGTCAACCTGGCGATGATGGAGATCGTCAGCACCGCGCTCGGCATAAGCCAGGTCGCCGCACTCCTCGTATGCTTCCTGCTCGCCGCGTCCTACTCGGTACTCGCGGGGCTCTGGGGCGTGGTGGTTACGGACTTCTTCCAGTTCGGGCTCGCGATGGCGGGCGCCATCATCCTCGCGATCTTCGCCGTCCACGCGGTGGGCGGCATCGAGGGGATGCAGACCAGCCTCGAGTCCGTGTATGGAAGCTCGGACGCCGCCCTCGCCATGTTCCCGCGTGAGAGTGCGGCCTGGATGCCCGGTATCACTATGGCGGTCTATCTCGGCGTGAACTGGTGGGCGAGTTGGTATCCCGGCGCGGAGCCGGGCGGCGGCGGCTACATCGCGCAGCGCATCTTCAGCGCACGCAGCGAACGAGACGGCGTTCTGGCCACGCTCTGGTTCAACATCGCGCACTACGCCGTGCGCCCCTGGCCGTGGATCCTCGTGGCGCTCGCATCGACGATCCTCTACCCCAACCTCGACAACCCGAGGCAGGGCTACATCCTCGCGGTGATGGACCTGCTCCCGCCGGGCCTCACCGGGCTCGTTCTGGCCGGTTTCGCGGCGGCGTACATGTCCACGATCTCGACACAGCTCAACTGGGGCGCGAGCTATCTGGTCAACGACCTGTACGCGCGCTT
>JBBSOM010000775.1:0-2187 GCA_038259715.1 Longimicrobiales bacterium | reverse complement strand
CGGTCCGGCGCAGGCGCTTGCGGGCGCGGCGCCCGGACTCGGGAGCGGTCATCAGTGCGACGCCAGCGCCGATCACGGCCCCCAGAACGAGGCCTGAAAGGAAGCTCGCAACCCGTGTTTCGTGTTCGTACTCCATGATTCTTCTCCTTGACGTCATGCCGGCCCGTCCGGCCAACTTGCGCACACCTTATATTAGCGTACCGAGTACTGCCCGACGAGACAGGAGGATGGATGGACAACGCCGAAAGCACCTATCGGGAGATCGCGATTCCGGTCTCCGCCTTCGGTACTCTACGCAAGGAGCTTGCCAAAGAGGTCGGAGCACTGCTGACGATCCACGCCCTCCACGCCGCCGGATACGCGGCGGGGTCAGCGGCAGCGGATGTCTTCCGGTCCGGTGCTGGAGGACAAGTCGACACCCTGAGAGAGGACGAGTTCTGGACCCGGCTCGCCGCCTTTTTCTCCCGGCGTGGCTGGGGGTCCCTGACACGGTCGACCGAACACCGGGCGGTCGGCATCCTGTCGAGCGAGGATTGGGTGGAGTCGGCCGATACCGAACCCGGTGCGGATGGATCGTGCTCGTTCAGCACCGGCTTCCTCTCGGGCATCCTCAGCGGGCTGGCGGGCGGGCCCCTGGCGGTCCTGGAGGTCTCGTGTCGCGGGCGCGGCGATGCACGTTGTTCGTTCGCGTTCGGCTCGGAGAGCGCGGTTCACGAACTGTATGGCCAATTGACCGAAGGTCATGACCTCGAGCAGTCGCTCGCGGCGTTCTAATCTCCTGGCGTCCTGGCAGGTCGTAAAAGGTATGCGCGTCCTCGGAATCGACTTTGGTGAACGGAGGATCGGGCTCGCCCTCAGCGACCCGACGGGCACGATCGCGTCGCCGCTCGAGACGGTGCAGCGGCGTGCGGGCAAGCGCCCACCCCTGAACCGCCTCGCGGACATCGGGCGCACACACGAGGTCGAGCGTCTCGTGGTCGGACTTCCCCTCGACCTCCGGGGGAACGAGACACCCTGGTGCGGGGAAGTACGGGTCATGGGGGATGATCTCGGCGCTCGCATGGGTGTTCCGGTCGACTACGTCGATGAACGTATGACGTCCGTGCGCGCGGAGCGGACCATCCGCTCGCTCGGTCTCAGCAAGAGGAAGCGGGAGGAGAAGGGTCGCGTCGACGCGGCAGCCGCGGCACTGATCCTCCAGGCTTGGTTGGACCGGCAGACATCGTGAGGCGCCGGAGCACCCGGATCCTGTTCGTCGCCCTGCTGGCGGCGTGTTCCTCGCCCCAGGGTGAACCGCTGGAGATGGACGTTCCGGCCGGAGCCACGCTTTCCCAGGTAGCTGATACGCTGTCCGCGCGGGGACTCGTACGTTGGCCGACGGTGTTTCGCATATACGCACGTGTGCGAGGGGAGGACCACGCCATCAAAGCCGGCCGGTATGCGATGACCCCGGGTTCGTCCTGGAAGTCCATCCTGGGCAACCTGACGAGCGGGACCGTGGTGACCGTGCCGCTCACGGTGCCGGAAGGATTCACGCTCGCCCAGATCACGCCACGAATCGCGAGCGTCACAGGCCTGAGCGCCGATTCGGTCCTAGACGTATTGCAGGCCCCTGACGCGGATTCGGTTTTCGGCGTTCCGGGGCCGGGACTCGAAGGCTACCTGTTCCCCGACACGTATCGCTTTGCCTCCGGCGTCCCGGTGGACGTCGTCGTCGGCGCCATGGTCGCACGCTACAAGCGAGTGTGGACGTCCGATCGGTGCGCTCAGCTCGATTCTCTCGGCCTCACGGAACGGGAAGCAGTCACGCTCGCTTCAATCGTCCAGGCCGAAGCGAAGGAGCCCGGAGAAATGCCCCGCATCGCGAGCGTCTATCTGAACCGGAGGGAGCGTGGATGGCTGCTCCAGGCGGACCCCACCGTGCTCTATGCCTTGGGAGGCACCCGAAAGCGCCTCCTGTTCGCTGCCATCGACTCGGTTGCGGAGAACCCGTACAACACCTACACGCAGCCCGGGTTACCGCCAGGTCCCATCGGGGCACCGGGGGAGGCCGCGATCGACGCCACACTCCACCCGGCCCACGAGCCCTTCCTGTACTTTGTCGCGCAGTCGGACGGGACCCACGTGTTCAGCCGCACGCTGGCCGAGCACAACCGCGCGGTTGCCGCGGCGAGACGGGCGCGCCCG
>JBBSOM010000774.1:0-2195 GCA_038259715.1 Longimicrobiales bacterium | reverse complement strand
GATCCGTGCCAGGCGCAGGGGGATGATCGATGGAGAAAAGGGACGAGGGTTCACGTCCAGCCCCGACCCCTCAACGGCGCCACCGGCCGTCGCAAGGATCAGCTTCACCGCGCGCTCCATCGCGTCGCGCATGTCGTCCGGGTCCACGCCGCGCTCGAAACGGTATGAAGCATCGGTGGACATGTTCAATGCCCGCCGTGTCTTACGTATTGATTTCGGATCGAAGAGCGCACACTCGAGGAGCACGTCGGCGCTGTTCTCGTCCACCTCGGAGTGCAATCCGCCCATCACGCCCGCGATCCCGACCGGACCGTCCGCGTCGCAGATCATGAGCATGTCCGGCGTGACGCTCCGCGCGTCGCCGTCGAGGGTCGTGAACGTGGCCTCGTCGGCCCGGGCGCGCCGGACCTCGATCCGGGAGCCGCCGAGGCGCGCGAGATCGTACGCGTGCATCGGGTGGCCCACTTCGAGCATGATGTAGTTTGTGGCGTCGACGACGTTGCTGATCGGACGGGCGCCCGCCCCCCGGAGCCGCTGCTGCAACCATGCGGGAGAAGGGCCGACCGTCACGCCCTTGATGACCACCCCCAGGAAGCGGGCACACAGGTCGGTGTCCTCGATGCGGATCGACACCCCACGCTCGGAGACGTCGGACGGCCCTTCCTTCCACGTCAGCGACGTCAGCGACCCATCCGAAGCCCCGGGGATCTCGGGGAGCGCCGTGCGGCCATCCCCCTCGGCGGCGAGTTCGCGCGCGACGCCCAGGTGACTGAGGAGGTCCCCCCGATTGGAAGTGATCTCCACGTCCAGCGTCGTATCGTCGAGGCCGAGCGCACCCACGAAGGACTCCCCCGGGGTGAAGTCGCCGGTGAGCTCCATGATGCCCGCGTGATCGGTGCCGAGGCCCAATTCCCTGGAGGAGCAGAGCATGCCTTCCGAGGCTTCGCCACGGATCTTCGACTTCTTGATCCTGACGTCTCCCGGCAACGTCGCGCCAACGGGGGCAAACGGATACCAGGAGCCCGCCTGCACATTGGGTGCACCGCACACGACCTGCACGATGCCCGATCCGCCGTCGACGGTACACAACCGGAGCCGGTCGGCATTCGGGTGCGTCCCGGCCGTGACGACCCTTCCGACGACGATGTCCCCGAGAGCCTCGCCGGGCGAGACGATCTCCTCGACCGGGGCGCCTCGGAGCGCGAGGTGGTCGGCGACCGCACGCGGCCCGAGGTCGAGCCCGGGCACCATGTCCTTGAGCCAACGATAGGAAACGTTCATCGGGCGAATTGAGCGAGGAAGCGGATGTCGTTTTCGAAGAAGGTGCGCAGGTCGTCCACGCCGTGCTTGAGCTTCGCGATCCGACCCGGGCCCATGCCGAACGCGAAACCGGTATACCGCTCGGCGTCGTAGCCGGCGTTCACGAGCACGTTCGGGTCGACCATGCCGGCGCCCATGATCTCGAGCCATTCGGTCTCTTCACGGGTCCCGTCCGGCCGGACGATCACCCGCTTCACGTCGACCTCCGCGCTCGGCTCCGTGAATGGGAAGAACGAAGGTCGGAAGCGGATCTGTGTGTCCGGACCCCAGTAGCGGCGCGCGAACTCAGCCAACGTCGCCTTGAAATCCACGAACGTGATGCCTTCGTCGACCACGAGGCCCTCGATCTGGAGGAAAGCAGGCGTGTGCGTGGCGTCGTACGTGTCGCGGCGGTACACCCACCCTGGAGCGATCACGCGGATGGGGGGCTCGTGCTGCTCCATCGTGCGCATCTGCACCGGCGACGTATGGCTGCGCAGCAGGACGGAGTCGACCAGGTAGAGCGTGTCCTGCTCGTCGGCCGCCGGGTGATCGAGCGGCGTGTTCAGCGCCTCAAAATTGGACCACTCCGTGTCGGCTTCCGGGCCGCGGGCGCGACTGAAGCCCATATCACGGAAGATGCCCCAGATCTCGTCGATGGTCTGCGTCACAGGGTGCAGGGCACCCTTCCATGGACCGCGCGACGGCAGCGTGAGGTCCTCGACGACGCCTCCCCCAGGCGATGTCAACGCTCGCTCGCGGGCTTCGAGTGCGCCGGAGACGACGCCCTTCACACGGTTGGCCTCCTGGCCGACCGTAGGACGTTCCTCGGGCGCCAGCGTACCGACGCCGCGCAGGACGAGGCTGATCCGCCCCTCCTTCCGCCCGAGGTAGGT
>JBBSOM010000773.1:0-2196 GCA_038259715.1 Longimicrobiales bacterium | reverse complement strand
GCTCGTCCGTGATGTCGATGGACAGGCCCTTGTTCAGGAAGGCCAGTTCGCGCAGGCGGTTCGAGAGCGTCTCGAAGTTATAGACCAGTTCGGTGAAGATCTCGGGATCGGGCTTGAACGTGACCTTGGTCCCGCTCCCCTTCGCGCTTCCGCGCTCCTCCAGGTCCGTGGCCTTGATCCCGCGCTCAAAGCGCTGATGGTACAGCTTGCCATCCCGACCGATCTCGACCTCGAGGTACTCCGACAGGGCATTCACCACGGACACGCCGACGCCGTGCAGGCCGCCGGACACCTTATATGTATTTTTGTCGAACTTTCCGCCGGCGTGGAGCACGGTCATGGCCAACTCCACCCCCGGCACTCCCTCGGTGGGGTGGATGTCAACCGGAATGCCGCGCCCGTCGTCCGTCACCGTGATCGAGTTGTCCTGATGGACGATGACCCGCACCTCGGTGCAGTAGCCGGCCATGGCTTCGTCGATCGAGTTGTCCACCACCTCGTAGACCAGATGGTGGAGGCCTCGAGCCGACGTCGAACCGATGTACATGCCCGGACGCTTCCGCACCGCCTCCAGGCCCTTGAGGACCTGGATCTGACCGGCGGTATAGTCGTCGCCACCTTCCTGCTTCTTGTTCTTGGCCATGTCCGCTCCGTGAGCAGTTCAGGGAAGTTCGACGCTCCCCACTCGCTTACGCCGTCTCCGCCAGCACGAAGACGATGCGCTCCAAGGGGGTCTCCGGCAGGCGTTCGTTCACCTTCGCGAGAAACGCCCCCTTCAGAATGTTCAACTCCATCAGCCACGCGCTCGTGCGAACCTCCACGAAGAGCGTGGCGTCATCGACTCCCCTGGCATGGGTCACCGAGGCGACATGCTCGCCCACGATGCCAGGCCAGAGGTCCACGACTTCCCACCGCTTCACCTCGTCCTTGAGGCCGTGGGATTCGAGCACCCGGCCCAGGACCTCACCCAACGGCGTCGGCTTTCCGGGGCCACGGCTCACGCCGTCACCTTACCGGCCTCGATGTGCCACCGCGGTAGCGTGTCCTTCCAGATGCGCACGTCGGCTTCCTTCGGCGCCGTGAGCACCACCTGCCCCGTCTCTTCCCGCTCCATCAACGCCATGACCCGTTCGCTGCGCGGTGCGTCCAACTCGGCGAAAACGTCGTCCAGAAGGATCAAGGGCTCCTGGCGCCGCACCTCCCGGACCGTGCGCGCCTCCACGAGCCGGAGCGCCAGAGCCGCCGTGCGGCGTTGGCCCCCGGAGCCGTAGTCACGCAGGTCCAGGTCGTTGCCCTCGTCCTCCAACCGCAGAAGCATTTCGTCCCTGTGCGGGCCGACCGAGGTATTTCCCGTCCGGCGCTCGCGCTCCGACGTGTCCAGGAGCGCCTCCTGGTACGCTTCCGAGAAATCCTCCGCTGTCGTCGCACCCTCCTTTCCCACGCTCGGCCGGTACGCCATCCATGCCCCCTCCCCGCCGGAAACCGCGGCGTAGTAGGAGCGGAACTGATCACAGCGCGCCTCGATCCAGTCCCGCCTCGCCTTCATGACCGCTGCGCCGGCACGCACGAGCCCTCGATCGAACGCCCGCACCACCGCCGCGGACTGTCCGTCCTTGAGCGACGCATTCCGATGCGCCAGCACGCGACGGAATTCCTGCAATGTCGAGAGGTAACCCGGGTCACTCAACGAGAGCATGATGTCCAGGAAGCGACGTCGCTCCGCCGGCCCCCCACCCACGAGTTCCACGTCCGCCGGAGAGAACACCACGGCAGCCAACCGGCCGAGTGCGTCGCCCAGCCGATCCGGCTCGGTGCCGTCCACGGTCACCTTCTTACGCCTACCCTTCTTCTCGAAGGCTGCCGCCACCTGGCATTGGCGCCCGTCCGGCTCGTCCGGATCCAGGGTGCCAACCACCCGGAACACCGCATCGCCAAAGCCGAGAAGCTGGTCGTCCCGCGCGCCGCGGAAGGACCGGAGTGTCTCCAGGTAGTAGATCGCCTCGAGGAGATTGGACTTCCCCTGGGCATTGTTTCCGACGATGGCCACCCCTTCCGATGGAAAGTCCAGGTCCTGGTTCCCGAGGTTCCGGAAGTGGCGCAACGCGAGCCGTCTCAGGCGCACGAACGGAGCGTTGGAAGGTAGCCTCGAAACATCCACGGAATTTAACCGCTCGAGGCGCTTGAGGCTACCCCGTC
>JBBSOM010000772.1:0-2208 GCA_038259715.1 Longimicrobiales bacterium | reverse complement strand
GCTCCGACGGGACTCGAGCGTCGTGAGTAGTGGGGGCATCACGCTGGAAGCGGTCGACCAGGCGCGTACGAACGCGGAAATCGCGCAGGCGCGCGTGAACGCGGCGGAACGGCAGGTCGTGGCGGCACGGAGCAAGCTCGCGGCGGTCCGTCAACAGAAGGACGCCGCCGGTGCCCAGGCAGCCAAGGCCGACGTGCGCCTGGGGTACAGCGAGGTACGCGCCCCGATCGCCGGTGTGGTGGATGTTCGCGCCGCGCGCAGGGGCGAGGTCGTGACTGCCGGCCAACCGATCGTGACCCTCGTGGACCCGGACGACCTGTGGGTCCGAGCGGACGTCGAGGAGACGTACATCAGCCGGATCCGTCTCGGCGACAAGATGACCGTTCGCCTCCCGTCCGGAGAGGAGCGCACGGGTACGGTATACTACCGTGGGGTGGACGCGGACTTCGCCACGCAGCGGGACGTGAGCCGTACCAAGCGCGACATCAAGACGTTCGAGGTCCGCTTGCACGTCGACAACGCGGATCGGCGACTCGCCCTCGGCATGACGGTCTATGTCGTCCTGCCCGCGGAGGTCACCGCATCGTGAACGCGATCGAAGTCCGCGCGCTGACCAAGAAGTTCGGAGATTTCACCGCGGTCGACGGTATTTCCTTCGAGGTCCGGGAAGGGGAGATCTTCGGCTTGCTCGGGCCCAACGGAGCCGGCAAGTCCACGCTCATCCGCATGCTCACTACGCTGCTCAAGCCGACCGGCGGCCAGGCCCTCGTCGGGGGCTACGATGTCGTGACGTCCGCGGACGACGTGCGCCGCGCGATCGGCGTGATTCCGCAGGCGATGACCACCGATCTTGAACTGAGCGCCACGGAAAACCTGTTGATCTTCGCCAAGCTCTACGGCGTGCCGCGCGACCGACGCAAGGCACTCATTGCCGAGTTGCTCGCGTCGGTGGAGCTGAGCAAGTGGGCCCACGCACCCGTGAGGAATCTGTCGGGCGGCATGCGCCGTCGCGTGGAGATTGCGCGCGGCCTGGTCCACGAGCCGCGCATCCTCTTCCTCGACGAGCCGACCACCGGCCTCGACCCTGTGTCGCGCACCGCCGTATGGGAGATGCTCAACAAGCTCAAGAAGGTGCGCGACCTCACCGTGCTCCTGACCACCCACTATATGGACGAGGCCGACAAGCTGTGCGACCGCATCGCTATCGTCGACCACGGCCACCTGATGGCGCTCGACTCGCCGCTTCGGCTCAAGGCGGCCATTCCGGGTGAGAACACGCTCGAAGTGAGCTTCGAGAACGCACCGGCGGACTGGGCGAGCCGCGTCGAGGCGCTCCCCGGGGTGGAAGGCGTGACAGGCGAACGGGATGTGCTCCGCATCAGCTCGGCCAGCGGACCCCTGACGACGACGGCGCTCATGAAGGCCGCCTCGGACTCGGGTGTGACCGTGCACTCGCTCTCCGTGCAGAGCACGACGCTGGATGACGTTTTCGTCCACTACACGGGGCACGACCTGCGCGATGCGTTGCAGGAGATGTCTCCGATGGAACGCAGTTCGATGCTGCGGCGCGGAAGGTGACCTTGCTTCGCAATAATCCGGGGACGGGACGCTGATGGAACGGATGTGGGCAATCGTCGAACGGGATCTCCGGCGCTTCCGGAGGAGTCCCATGCTCATCGCCATGTCCCTCTTCATGCCGCTCGTCCAACTCGTGGTGCTGGGCCATGCGTTCGGTGGGCAGGTGCGGCATCTCAAGGTCGCGCTGGTCGACCAGGACCACGGCGTCCCCGCGCTCAAGTTGGCGGAACTGGGCAACGCGGTGCGCGCGAATGCGGGTACCTTCGAATGGGTCCCATACGTGGACCAGGGCGTGGCGCTCCAGGCGCTTCGGGACGGGAAGGTCAACGGCGTCCTCACCATCCCGCCCGGCTTCTCGCGCAAGACGCTCACGGGCGATGCTCCCCGGGTCGCGCTCGTCGAGGACAACACCGACGGCTTTGTTTCCGCCACGCTCGCGAGCTCCTTTTCCGGGATGCTGCGGGCGTACGACAGCCCCGCGGCGAAGCGGGGTGCGCGCATCTCGGGCATCCCCACGCTCGACGTGGTGGAGATGTACCCCTATGTGCCCTACATCCAGTACCTGCTTCCGGGTACCGCGGTGATGTCGATCTTCATGATGGTCATGATCGGCGGCGGCATCATCTTCAT
>JBBSOM010000771.1:0-2211 GCA_038259715.1 Longimicrobiales bacterium | reverse complement strand
GTACACGATGCCGTCGAACGTGCTGTTCGTGAGCAGGAGCATGCGCACGCGGTCGAGCTTGCCCGCCTTCTTCAACGCCAGCAGATGGCGCTTGATCTCACGGAGGGGCACACCGCCGAACATCGTGAACTCGTCCAGCGGATAGGCGTCCATGTATACCGGCTGGGCACCGGCCAGCACCAGGGCGTAGGGGTGCGATTTGTGGCAGTCGTGGGACAACATGACCAGGTCGCCGGGGACCACGAGCGCCTGCGTCACGATCTTGTTGGCGGTGGAGGTCCCGTTCGTGACCAGGAAGGTGTGCCGGCTCCCGAAGGCCCGGGCGGCCTTCTCCTGCGCCACCTTGAGCGGACCCGTCGGATGCAGCAGGGAATCGAGCCCGCCCGTGGTCGAAGAGGTCTCCGCCAGGAAGATGTTGGCGCCGTAGAAGCGGCCCATGTCCCGGATCCAGTGGGACTTGTAGATGGACTTGCCCCTCGAGATCGGCAGTGCGTGAAAGACGCCGGTGGGCCGCAGGCTGTACTCCCGCAGGGCCGAAAAGAAGGGTGTCTCGAACCGCTCGCGAATGCCCTTGAGAATGCTGAGGTGCAGTTCGACGTAGTCCTCCTGTCGGTAGAAGACCCGGCGGAAGACCCGCGAGCGGCTCGCGGCGACGCTGCCCAGGGTCTCGTCCGTGACCTTGAAGAGGTCGAGCTCGGGCCGGAGGTGCTTCATCGTCTCCGCCAACGCCTCGGCGGGCTCGGCTTCGGCGTGTTCCATCTGCTGTGGCTCCACGAAGTCGAGGAAGTGACTGAGCTCGGGGATGGGGTTCCGAGATGCGATCGGAAAGCGGTACCGGATGACGCAGCTCTGGACGTTGTGGTTGAACAGCACGCCGACGATCGCATCTTCGAAGGTCGGCACGACCACAATGTCGTAGACGAAGTCGTCGTCGGGGCGACGCATCGCGTGCAGGGCGGAGCGAAGGGCCTCCTGTTCCCCCACGTCGAGATCATCGACCACCAGCACTTCGAAGTAGGGACGATAGTCCGCCCCACCCGGGTCGGTCGTATGGTCCACCTCGAGCGAGTCGTCCTCTTCGGAGAGCGTGGTCGAGACGTCTCTCGAGCGGTAGGAGTGGCTCACGAGAAGCCGCACCACGCGCGACGTCTTGAGCGCGAGGGAGGCGTATCCGCCCTCGTCGAGCAGATGCAGGAGTTCCGCACAGACGCGCACGCCGGGAAACGCCCAGTAGCTCTCGATCCTCGTCAGCAACGTGAGCGAATCCCGCACCGAGCCGGCCTGTTCGGTCAGGTCGCCACCGGCCTCGGCGCAAGAACGCAGCGAGCTCGTGGACTGTTGGAGCAGGTGCCAGGCCTCCGTACGGAACTGGGAAGCCGCATAGTGGTCCTGCAACGATCGGTTCCGGGGCGGGCTCATTCGTTGATTTCCTTCGGTTGGATTCCGGCCTGCGACCCTCGGTCCGGTTTGACCAGAGGGCCCAGGCTCTGCAGATAGGGCCACGACCGGGCCTCCGGAGTGTAGACCGGGAACTCGATGGTTCGGTCCCGGAAGCTCTTGAGCTGTTGTCCGAGTCCCCGGAGGCCCACCTCCCGGCTCCGGCGCACGCGGTCGAAGTCGATTTCGAACGGGATCATCTCCTGCGCGCTCTGGCCCTGGTACAGCACTTCGCCGGCGGGGCCCACGATGATCGAGCGGCCGTTGCCGCAGTCACCGAACCCGTTGATCCCAAACACGAAGCACTGGTTCTGGGCCGCCGTGGCGCGCACGATCGACAACTCCACGTCGCGGTCGATGGTCCCGGTCAGCGTGGGGTGCAGGATGACCTCCGCACCCATGGCCACCAGCGTACGCGCAGTCTCCGGAAACCACAGGTCATAGCAGATGGACAGGGCGAACCGTCCCGCGTCGGGAACGTCGAACACCAGAAAATCCGCGCCGCCTTCCACGCCGCTCTCGTAGGGACGGAAGGGGAAGATCTTCCTGTATCGGCCCACGATTTCGCCTTGGGGGTCGATGACCGTCGCCGTGTTGAAGACCTTATTGCCAGCCCGCTCGAACATCGAACCAGGGATGAGCCAGATGCCGTGCTTGCGGGCCCACTCCCGGAACAGGTCCTCCGTTTCGTTGGGGATCGGCTGCGCATTCGCGATCAGAGGCCCGAACGGAGCCAGTTCGCTGAACACGACCATCTGCACCCAGGGATAGACG
>JBBSOM010000770.1:0-2216 GCA_038259715.1 Longimicrobiales bacterium | reverse complement strand
GGAGAACCAGACCAGACCCATCACGTACAGAAGGACGACGACGGGCGGGTAGCTCCGCCAGCGGAAGAGCCAGCGGCCCTCCTCCAGAGATTCGGCGACGAGGCCGGGAGCGGGTGGGGTTGGATGCGTGCTGGCTTCCACGAAGGCGTCCTCCGGGTCGGGGGCGGATCGGGTTCTCGGAGATGAGTTTGCGCTCGCGCGCGTTTGAATGAAAGGGCGCGCCAGGAGGCCGGGACAAGGCCGCTACGACAGGGGGCGCGCGGAACCCTCCACGCCCGTTGACCGCCGGGACTTCTTGCGACATCTTTTTCGACCACCTGAAGTCGTGGTTTGCAGGGGTGGTTACAATCGAGAAGTGGGTCGCTGGACCGGCGGCCTCACCCTCAGGGCCCGGAGCGCTTCCTGCGTGGACGCCGGGGCCGACGTGAGGGTCGCGAGGGTCTTCGGCGGGAACGCGTATTCCCGGTCCGGAGCCTCGGTCGCGGCCCGGGACTCGTCTCGGGCTTTTCCTGTATCTGGTAGCTGGGTTGAATCGGGTTCTTCCCACATGACCCAAGGTCGGAGGTAGTTCAGATCAGCGACAAACGAGTCCGCGTAAACGAGCAGATCCGCATCAGCCCCATCCGCCTCATCGGCGACGAGGGGGAGCAGATCGGCATCGTCTCGATCGACGAGGCCAGGGATCGTGCCACAGAAAAGGGTCTCGACCTGGTCGAGGTCGCACCGGAAGCCCGCCCCCCCGTAGTCAAGATGATGGACTACGGGAAGTACAAGTACGAGGCGGCCCGGCAGGCCCGTGAAGCGCGGAAGAAACAGCACACGATCCAGGTGAAGGAAGTGAAGTTCCGGCCTGGCATCGAGGAACACGACTACGAGTTCAAGACCCGTCACGCACGCCGTTTCCTGGACGAGGGAAACAAGGTCAAGCTGACGATGATGTTCCGTGGTCGGCAGGTGACGCACCCGGAGCTGGGCCTGGAGGTGTTGGCCAGGGTGACGGAAGAGTTGAAGGACGTGGCTAAGGTGGAGCAGCATCCGAATTTCGAAGGCAGGGTCATGTCGATGGTCCTGGCACCCTTGAAGGTCAAGACGTAGGTGACAGCATGCCCAAGATGAAGACACATCGGGGTGCGGCGAAGCGCCTGAAGAGCACCGCTTCCGGCCGGCTCAAGCGGCACAAGGCGAACAAGAGCCACATCCTGACGAAGAAGACGACCAAGCGGAAGCGCCGTCTGCGGAAGTCGGACCTGGTTGCCAAGTCCGACGAAAAGCGGGTGAAGCGGATGCTCCCCTACGGCGCATAAGGAGGACGATCCATGCCTCGCTCGACGGGCGCTCCGGCGCGGAACAAGAAGAAAAGGAAGCTGTTCAAGGTCGCCAAGGGGTACTTCGGCGGCCGTAAGAACCTCTGGCGCACCGCGCAGGACGCGGTCGAGAAGGGGTGGCAGCACGCCTATAGGGACCGCAAGAAGAAGAAGCGCAACTTCCGGCGTCTGTGGATCGCACGGATCAACGCGGCGGCCCGCGAACACGATCTGTCCTACTCGCGATTCATCAACGGCCTCAAGGAGGCCGGGATCGAGATGGATCGCAAGGCCATGGCAGACCTGGCCGTGCGTAGTCCGGAGGGCTTTGCCGCCCTGGTGGAACGCGCCAAGGAAGGTCTTGCCGCCAAGGCGGTTTGAGCGTCGCTCCAACCGGCTGGGCAGCATGATGGAAAGGCCTCATGGCGACGACGCCGTGGGGCTTTTTCGTCGATATCCCACACAAAACCGCACAAGACGGAAACGTATGAGCGAGATGCATCCTATCGAAGCGCTGCAGGCGCTCGAACGCGAGGCCATGGAGTCCATCGCGGTCGCCGGGAATGCACGCGACCTCGATGAAGTCCGCGTGACCTACCTCGGGCGGAAGGAGGGGCGGATCAGCCTCGTCCTGCGCGGCGTCGGTACGCTGGCGCCCGAGGAACGCCCCACGGTCGGCCAGGAGGCCAACCGTGTGAAGGACGTCGTCTCCGGCGCACTCGAAGCCCGCGAGCGAGCGTTGACATCGCCTGGGGGAGGCGTCGCCGAGGACCTCACGCTGCCGTCGCGCGGCCCATGGAAGGGTGCCCTGCACCCCGTGACGCAGACCATCGACGAGATCTGGGGCATCTTCCGTGATATGGGCTTCAGTCGCGCCCGCGGCCCGGAAGCCGACACGGAGTGGTACAATTT
>JBBSOM010000769.1:0-2216 GCA_038259715.1 Longimicrobiales bacterium | reverse complement strand
GAAGGGCGTGGTGGTTCCCCACCGAGCCATCGTCAATCACATGCGGTGGATGCAGGCCGACTTCCCCCTGGACGACACGGACCGGGTGCTGCAGCGGACGCCGTTCCACTTCGACGCGTCCGTGTGGGAATTCCATGCACCGCTGCAGGCCGGAGCGGTGTTGGTGATCCTCCCGACCCAGCAGGCCGCCGACGCCCGGTCACTGGCCGAGACGATCAATCGCCACGGCGTCACCGTAGCGCAGTTCGTTCCCTCCTTGCTGCGCATACTGCTGGATGAGCCTGCGATTCGCGCCAACCGCAGCCTGCGGCGTGTATTCTGCGGGGGCGAGCCGTTGACCCCATCGCTGCGGGACCGGTTCTTCGAGACGACCGGCGCCCGACTGGTAAACCTCTACGGGCCGACGGAGTGCGCCGTCGATTCGACCTTCTGGCGATGTGATCCCGAAGACCCGCGGCCCCTGGTGCCCATCGGGCGGCCCATCGCGAACGCTCGTGTCCTGGTGTTGGATACCCGGCTACACCCGGTCCCCGCAGGCGTCCTCGGCGAGATCTGTATCGGGGGGCGCGGCGTCGCCACCGGATACCTCGGCCGTCCGGAGCTGACGGCAGCGCGCTTCGTTCCGGATCCGTTCGGCGAGGGCCTCGGCGCCCTGCTGTACCGGACCGGTGATGTCGGCCGCCGGATGCGGGACGGAACCCTCGCCTTCGTCGGCCGCCTCGACGATCAGGTCAAGCACCACGGCTACCGGATCGAACTCGGTGAAATTTCGAGGACGCTGGAAATGCACCCCCTCGTGGATCATGCGACCACCGTGCTGCGGCACGACGATCCGGACGACGAGCGGCTCGTCGGGTACGTGGTCCTGGCCGAAGGCGGTCTGCCGTCCGACGTATCCGACCGGGCGGAGTGGGAGGAAGCGCACATCGAGTCCTGGCGCACCGTCTACACGGAGGTCTACGACCCGACCCGGTCGGCCGAGGATTCGAGCTTCGATACCGTCGGCTGGAACAGTAGTTACACGGGGGATCCGCTTCCGGCCGAGGAAATGAGAGCCTGGCTGGAGGAGACGGTAGCGCGGATTCGCCAGGTACGCCCGCGACGGATTCTCGAGATCGGTGGAGGGACGGGACTTCTCCTCATGAAGCTCGCCAACGATTGCGAAGCGTACCACAGCCTCGACTTCTCGGAAGGAGCTCTGCGGCGGTTGGAGGCCGGACTGGGCGAGGCGGGTGTGGCTCCCGGTCGCGTGGTGACGCACCACCTCGAGGCCCATGAGTTGGATGGCTTCGAGCCGGGGTCCTTCGACACCATCGTCTTGAACTCGGTCGCCCAATACTTCCCCGGTATCGACTACTTGACGGAGGTCGTGGAGAAGGCGGTCGGCCTGCTGCAGCCGGGCGGGTCGATCTTCCTGGGGGACCTGCGCAGCCTGCCGCTCCTGGAAGCGTTCCACCTTTCGGTGGCGCTCCACCGCGCCGGCGACGACGTCTCCGTCGGAGCGCTGCTCCAGGCGACGGAAGAGCGGCTCGAGCAGGAGAAGGAACTGGTCATCGACCCGGCGTTCTTCCGGGAACTGGCTGGCCGGATCCCGGGGATTCGCGACGTATGCATCCAACCCAAGGCGAGCCCCTACGCCAACGAATTGAGCCACTTCCGGTACGATGTCACCCTCCGTGTCGGTGGCGAGGAACGGCCGCGCGCGGAGTATGTCTGGGTCGACTGGAAACGGAAGGGCCTGACCCTGGATCGCCTGCGCGTGCTCCTGTCCCAGCAGGGCGACCGGGTGGCCATCACGAGGATACCGAACGACAGGATTCGACTCGAAGTCCTGCTTCTCGAACGGCTCCGCCAGGAAGATCCCACGCTTCCGGTTCGTCCGCTCCGGCTCGAACTCGATGCCCGGCAGGATTCCGCGCCCACGCCCCAGGAGCTGCTCGAGGTCGCGAGGGAATGCGGCTATACAGCGGAAATCCGCTGGTTGCGGTCGCCGGCCGACGGGGCCTTCGACCTTTTGTGCGAGCGGAGCGGCACCGGACCGTGCCTCGAGAGTCCCACGAGTCCCGCGGAGCCCGCGTTGGAAGGAGACGGTCCCCGCGACCCGCGACCTCTCTCCGACTTCGCCACATCGCCGATGCTGGCCGCCCAGCGGCGCCGGGTCATTCCCGACGTGCGGGCGTTCCTGGGCGACCACCTGCCGGACTACATGATTCCAT
>JBBSOM010000768.1:0-2217 GCA_038259715.1 Longimicrobiales bacterium | reverse complement strand
CAGATCCGCCCCGTTCAGCTTCGCGTTCCGGAGCGACGCTCCACTGAGATCCGCGCGGAAAAGAAGTGTACCTACAAACGAAGCCTCTCCGAAGTAGCCACCCTGCATCCGGCCCAGCGCCATCGAGGAGTTGTCGAAGATCGCGCTTCCGGCGCTGACGCCTCGAAGGTCGCAGTTCCGCATGTCACAGTCCGACATGTCGGTCTCGTCGAGGATAACGCCCGCGAAGTCGACACGGTGTAGATCCCGGCCAGACAGATTGGCTCCGGGCAACTCGCCTGCGATCTCGAACAGGTCCTCGTCGGTGTACCGTCGAATCTTCGTAGGCATCAGTAGTCCACATCCAGCACGTTGACCTCGCTCCAGTCCGCAGGTGAATCGGGTGCAGTTCCGATCGGAGGCTCGTTGCTGAGGGCGATCCAGGCGAATCGGAGACCCTCTCCAGCGATGCATGAGCCAAGGAGCGCACGGGGCCGAAGCCGGCTACGTCGAAGTTGCTACACATCCAGCAACCGGTGGCCCCGTGCCCGTACAGACTATCGATCTCCGCGAGCCCGTGCAGGCTGTTCGTGAAAAACTCACTAAGGACGCCGAGTGTTGCTTCGAGGACTGCGTCGCGTGGCTCATCGGTGGCGCGCAGCATGCGACGGTCCACGAGGTCGAGGACGCGCTGTTCGACCGGCTGTTCGCGCTCGGTCGGGCGTTGATGGCGTTGTGGCTCGTCCTCCGTCTCCCCACCGAGGTTCCGGTCACGATGACGCACGGCCAGGCCTCGTACCGGTACCGGCGTCTGACCCACCATGTCGTTCGGACGCGGTTCGGCGAGATCATGTGGTTCCGGCCTGTCTACGAGCGGTTCCGCGGTCAGGGACCGGCAACGCTCGCACCGATGGACCGCGGGGTCGGCCTCGCCAACGGCCGGATGACGCTGGGCGTGCACCTCATCGCCGGGTATCTCTCCGCGAAGATGGCGTTCGACGAGGTCGTCGAGGTGTTGGGCAAGTTCGGCGAATACGTTCCCTCGAAACGAGCCATCCTCGGCATCGTGGACCAGCTCGGGCCGATGGCCCAGCGACTCATGGGCGACATGCCCGTGCCCGACGGAGACGGTGAGGTCCTCGTCATCCAGAGCGACGACAAGGGTGCTCCGATGCTGAGTAGCGCGGAGCACGCCAAGCGACGCAAGCCGCACCAGAAGGGCCGGTCCCGCCAGAAGGGAGCTCGAACCGTCCGTCGGCGGAAGCGGAACGCGAAGCCCAGAATGCGCCGGGCGAAAGGCGAGAAGTCGAAGAACGCTCGGATGGCCAAGGTCCTCGTCATCTACACCCTGCGCCGGAACCGCGATGGGACGCTGGACGGCCCCATCAACAAGCGCGTGATCGCGACGTTCGGCAGCCGACGCCAGGCCTTCACCATGGCTCTCCGGGAGGCACTGAAGCGGGGATACGGCAAGAAGCCGACCTACTTCCTGGCCGACGGCTCCCGTGCGATCTGGACCATGCAGCGCGAGTTCTTCCCGCTCGCCACGCCGTGCGTCGACTGGTACCACGTCTGCGAGTACCTCTGGCGGGCCGGCGGGACGGTGTTCAAGGAGGGTTCTGTCGAGCTGGCCACCTGGGTCCACGCGCGGAAGCGCGAGTTGATGGACGGATCTGTCGACGCAATGCTCGACGCCCTGCGCGGCCTCCGACAGCAGATCGGCAAGAGCGGCCCAGGCACGAAGGGGCGCCGAGAGCGCCTCGCCAAGTCCATCGGCTACCTCGAGAAGCAACGGGACCGGCTGCGGTACAAGGAGCTCACCCGGACGGACATGGACATCGCCACCGGCGCGGTCGAAGGCGCCGTGAACCACGTGGTAGGGAAGCGTCTGGACGGATCGATGATGCGGTGGACCCCCGACCGCGCCGAGAACGTGCTCGCGCTTCGCTGTGCCGTCGTCAACGAGCTCTGGGACCACTTCGCTCATGCCGTAGCGGTTGAGCACGCGCGATGCCGAGATCCGGTGATCGGGCGCATCACGCCACATCGACCCCAGGTGCCGTATGATGCTGTTCGGAAGGCCGCATGAACGCGATGGACCGATCCGGGATCTGCACCCTAGTAATTGAACGAAGCCGCTGCGCGGCGGTGAGGGCGCGAGCGCCCACGGGGCGCTGCCCCGGACCCCGCTGGGCTCCGCCCAGACCCGCCGGGGCCGGCGCCCCCGGACCCCCGGTT
>JBBSOM010000767.1:0-2218 GCA_038259715.1 Longimicrobiales bacterium | reverse complement strand
TTGGGCTCCGGGGGCTGGTCTCCCGCATCGAGACCCAAGCCCAGTAACCCGAATCGCGAGGCCGTATGGCGAGCACCGCCGACTTCCGCAACGGCATGGTCCTGGATATCGACGGCACCTTGTGGTCGATTGCCTATTTCCAGCATGTGAAGCCAGGAAAAGGTGGGGCGTTCGTACGTACCAAACTCAAGAACGTCCTGACGGGCGCCGTGGTCGAGAAAACATACCGCGCCGGTGAGAAAGTCACCGACGTGCGCCTCGAGCGCCGTCCGGTGAACTACTCGTATACCGACGGACAGCTCTACTACTTCATGGACGCTCAGACCTTCGAGCTGATCCCGATCCAGCACGACGTGATCGGAGACGATCAACTCAAATATCTGAAGGAGAACATGGAGTGTGAGGGCTTGGTGCATAGCGACAAGGTCATCAGTGTGGAGCTCCCCAACCATGTGGAGCTGACCATTGCCGAGACCGAGCCGGGCCTCCGGGGTGACACCGCCCAGGGAGGTACGAAGCCGGCCAAGCTGGAAACCGGTGCCGTGATCCAGGTGCCCCTCTTCGTGGAAGAGGGTGACGTGATCCGCGTGGATCGTCGTGAGGACAAATATCTGACGCGGGTGTGAGCTGAATGATCGATCTCGAGTTTCTCGAACGACTCATCCAGGCGATCGACGCCAGCGGCCTCGATTCGATTGAAATCGAGCGGGGTGGAACACGCGTTCGCTTGGCGAAGACTCCTCCCGCCGCGCCGATGTCGGCTCTCGCGGCGCCGGCTGCGGCTCCCCTTGCCGCGCCCGCGGCGTCGGCTGCGGGCGTCGAAGCGGCGGACGCGGCTCCTCCCGGTGCGTCGAACCTCGTCGACATCCCGTCGCCGATGGTCGGCACGTTCTATCGATCGCCGGCTCCGGACGCCCCGTCCTACGTGGACAAGGGCAAGCGGATCGCGAAGGGCGACACGCTTTGCATCATCGAAGCGATGAAGCTCATGAACGAGCTCGAGTCCGAGGTGGACGGCACCATCGTCGAGATCCTCGTGGAGAACGCCCAGCCCGTCGAGTACGGTCAGGTGCTCTTCCGCGTGGATCCGTCGTAGCCCCCAATAGAAAGCAGAGGGACGCTTGTTCAAGAAGGTCCTGATCGCCAACCGGGGCGAGATCGCGCTCCGGATCATCCGCGCTTGCCACGAGCTTGGAATCAAGACGGTCGCCGTGTATTCGCAGGCCGACCGTGAATCCCTGCACGTGCGCTTCGCCGACGAGGACGTATGCATCGGTAAGGCTCCGGCCAGCGAGAGCTACCTCAAGATCCCACGCATCATTGCCGCGGCCGAGGTGACCGGGGCCGAGGCCATCCACCCGGGTTACGGCTTCCTCGCGGAGAACGCCGACTTCAGCGAGATCTGTGGGCGCTCCGGCATCACGTTTATCGGTCCGACGCCGGACCAGATCCGTTCCATGGGCGACAAGGCCACGGCGCGGCGTACGATGATGGACGTCGGCGTGCCGACGGTGCCGGGCTCGGAGGGCGTCATCGAGGAGATGGACGAGGCCCGCCGCGTCGCTGAGGAGATCGGCTTTCCCATCATGATCAAAGCGTCGGCCGGCGGCGGTGGAAAGGGTATGCGCGTGGCGCCGGATGCCGAGCATTTTGCCAAGCTGCTCACCGCGGCGCAGAACGAGGCCAAGGCGGCCTTCGGAGATTCCAGGGTGTACCTGGAGCGTTGCATCCTCAAGCCGCGCCACGTCGAGTTCCAGATATTCGGGGACCAGCAGGGGCGCATCATGCACCTGGGGGAGCGCGACTGCTCGATCCAGCGCCGCCACCAGAAGCTGGTCGAGGAGGCCCCGTCGCCGGCGCTTACGCCGGAGCTTCGGGCGCGTATGGGTGAGGCCGCGGTGAAGGCCGCCCGCGCCATCGACTATGTCGGCGCGGGCACGATCGAGTTCCTCCTCGACGAGGATGGCTCGTTCTACTTCATGGAGATGAACACCCGGATCCAGGTGGAGCATCCCGTGACCGAGGTCACCACGGGCCTCGACCTCGTGAAGGAGCAGATCCGTGTCGCCGCGGGCTACCCGCTGAGCTTCCCGACCGGCGGCGAGGGGCTGAAGCACCGGGGTCATGCGATCGAATTCCGGATCAACGCCGAGGATCCGGATCGCAACTTCGCGCCGGGTCCGGGCACGATCACGACCTTCCATCCCCCGGGTGGGCC
>JBBSOM010000766.1:0-2218 GCA_038259715.1 Longimicrobiales bacterium | reverse complement strand
GTGAAGGTGCCGGACGTCTTCAGCGAGGCGAAGTTCGTGGCCCAGATCGCCGGAACGAGCGAGAGCGCCTGGGTGAAGTCCGTGCGCGGCGCCTCGAACGTGACGTCGAGCGTCGCGCCGTCGTCCTGCTTCGTTGCGTCACCGGCGAAGCGGACCGTGAGATCGTTGAGCTTCAACTCGTTGTCCTGGAACGCGAAGTGCCTGGCCGCCAGGTCGGCGTCGACGTCGGCACGGAAGTCGAGCGCGACATCGTTCAGATAAGACGTGCCGCCGAAGGCCAGCCTGGTCCGGTCCGCGTGCGCAGTGGTTCGGGCGGTAGCCCGGTCGCGTGAGAAGTTGCCGCCGAGCGCGTAGTCGAAGCCGTCGAGCGTGGCCGAGAGCCCCGTCGAGTCGTTGCGGAAGGCGATGTCTCCGTCCGTGATCCCGAGCGAGCGCAACTCCACGCTCATCGAGCTCGCGTTCAGGCCGCCCGCACCGGCGCCCCCCTTTTCGGCCGCGACGTCGGCGCCCGAGCGGTTCATGATGTCCCAATTTGCCTTGCCGTCCTCGCCTACGCGGAGGTCCAGCATGGGCCGGTCGATGCGGACCGAGCGGACCACCAAAGGCCCGTTCGAGCGCCAGGCCCGCCACACACTCCCGAGGTCCAGCACAACGCCGACGTCGCCCACGAACGCGATCGTGTCTGCGGCGATGGCCTCGGCGGCGGTGCCCGGACCCGCGGCTGGGGCGCCGGCCGGACCCTCCGGCGCGACTACGCTCAGGTCGGCAACCGAAAGCGTGAGGTTCGGGAAGTCGTGGAAGAAGCTCAATCCCACGCTTCGCCAGTCGACGTGGGCCGCGACAGCCTGATCGAGTTCGGCGCGGGCGCGTTGCACGATCCGGCCCTTGAAGACGAACGGCAGGACGGCAAGGGCCGCCACGACGAGCACGACGGCGGCGCCAAAGGCGACGAGGATCTTCTTGAGAGGCGTCATGGCGGCCTCATACCCCGGATCGACGTCCCGAGTGTCGGGGGATGGTTCAGCGCCAGAGGGTGTGGACCGCTCCGTAGGCGCGTAGTCGCTCGTCCGCCGTCACGAGTACGGCGTCCAGGTCGAGCGCGGTCGCAGCGATCATTCGGTCAGCCGGGTCCCGATTCGGGAAGTCGTCCAGGGCAACCGACCGGAGTGCGATCCCGTTGTCGATCGGGACGAACTCGATCTGCCCGGTGGCCTCCGAGAGCGCCACCCAGTCCGAAACGTCCAGTGTCAGTTCCAGACGTCCGCGCGTGACGAGCATCGCCACCTCCCAGGTACTGATGCTGGATACCCGGACGGGCTCTCCGGCATCGAGCGATGCCTGGATCGCGGTGTGGGCGCCGTCGGGAATCTTCGCCGGCTCCCCCACCCACCACACCCAGGCGTGCGTGTCCAGGAGGATCACCCACTGGCCTCCCATTCTTCGTCGTCGAGCGGGTCCGTGGGCCGTTCGTATCGCAGCACGGATTCACGCAGAGCCAGGAGTGCGCGTCCTGGCTCGGCGCGATAGGGGATGAGCTTAAGGACCGGCGTGCCGCGGTCCGTGATGACCAGTTCACGCCCCGTCCGCTGCACTTCGCGGAAGTACTCCAGTACGCGCGCCTTGAAGCGCGACTTCGAGATCGATTTGGAGACCATGACCTGATCATATGACCACGGTCATGTAAAATCAAGACTGCGGGGAATCGACCGCGCGGGTGGTCTCGGGGGTCTCGTGGCGGCCCTCGTCCGCGCTTGCCGCCGTCCGATCTGCGACCTACCGTCCTGCTCGTCACAGCACTGACAAAGACCATCGACACAGATAGAAGGAGTCGCGTAGCGATGTCTGCCTCTCGTCCCCGCGTGTTTCCCACGACCCGCCTGCTGGCCGCGACGCTCGCGTGCGCGATGTCCGCACCGGTGGTCGCGACGCCTGCCGCAGCGCAGCAATCGGTGCTCGAAACCCGGGATCCCGCTCAGAAGCAGGACGCCGACTTCGCGAAGAGCGTCACCGAGTGGACGACGGCGCCCGAGTTCATCAGCCCGCTGGTCGACCACCTTCCCGTGAAGGCCGGTGTGCCGTCCCCGAAGGACGTCCTCGGCTACTGGATCGGGGCGCCGAAGAAGCTGACCTACTACGCGGATATCCTACGCTACTACCGCGCGCTGGCCGACGCATCACCCCGTGTGTCGATCATGACCACGGGCAAGACGGACGAGGG
>JBBSOM010000765.1:0-2219 GCA_038259715.1 Longimicrobiales bacterium | reverse complement strand
TCGACCAGGCCGAGGCTGTACCGGATGACCCGAAGCCGCTCGGCGTCCACTCCTTCCGAGGCGGCCCGTTCGTACCTTCCGAGCACGTAGCGGAGTTCTTCCAGAGCACGATGTTTCCGGCGGGGCAGCAGAGCCTCTTGGCGCCCCTCCGTGATGCGTAGCGCCTCCTCGAGCACACTCGCGGCGGTCTCATCGAAATCGACGTCCTGCTGCTCCCGGGACAAACGCGCGCGGACGGACTCCGCCACGTGGTCGAGAGTGCCCATCACCTCAGGGTTTCCTCCTGGCTCCACAAGGACCCACCGGGGAACGGTTCGATCCGCGGTTCCCACGGCCAGGAACACCCAGGGACGGTCTTCGGCAGGCACGACAGCGACTGACGAGAGGATCCTGCTCTTCGACCTCCGGACCGCTTCGTAGAGCGGTTCAGCCACGAGCGCGTCAGGACCTAGCACGAGCCCCCTGACCTTGGCGAAGGCATCGGCAAGGGTGATCGCGGCATCAGGGGCCGCTTCGCGCTCGACCTCGGCGATGATCTCCTTTACCGCTACGTAACCGCCGCGATCGGCGGCATACGTCGCGAAACCCTCAGGAATGGGGACGTTGGAACCGAGCAGATCGTCCACCTCCTGAAGGCGCCAAAACAAGCGCTCGTCGGCGCGAAGCTGGAACTCCCTGGGTTCTTCGGGCCAGTGAACTTCAATCCGTTCGTGGGGACTGTCCATGCGGTCCAGCCGGCCAATCCGCTGCTCGAGCACCCTGATCACCGAAGGGAGGTCCAGGTGCACGAGTGCGGAAGCGCCCTGGAGATTGAGGCCCTCCGCAAGCGCATCCGCGCCCAACCCGAGCCCGGCCTCCCCCTCGGCGTCCAGCGCAACGGGGCGGGCGAAAGCCCGCCGAGTCTGCATTCCCCCCTCGCCCGTCGCCAGGGCCACCTTCACCGCGCTGCGTGCCTGAAGGCGTCGCCGAAGGTCGTAGAGCGTGACCAGATGGCTGTCGAACGCCAGGACGCGGCGATGTCGTGGGAGGAGCCGCAGCAGGTACTCGGCGTTGGCTTCGGCGCGGTGGTCCGACATCCGATCCACTTGGCCGAGGATATCACGATAGGTCTCAACCTCCTCTTCGGCTGCCCGGCGATGCTCCTCCGGGTCCACGAGCCACGCAGGGACCTCGACATCGAGGGAGACCTCCGGGGGCTTGCCGGCGATGCGCTCCAGTGTGCGGATGACGTTCCCCGAGGGACTCGACTTCAACCCCTCGATGCCGAACCGCTTGCCGGCGGCTTCGGTCCCGAGGAGGTGCTCGACCAGAGCGACCCTGGAGGATCGCAGCCGCGAGCGCACCTGGTACGCGGCCAGCGCGGACGCACCCCGGATCCGCATGTTGAGGAAGCCTTCCTCGGTCCAACCCACGATCCGCAGAAAACCCGGCATGCGGAGCCGGCCCCGAAAATTGATGACGCCTCTCAGCTTCTTCGCGTTCTCGCGGATGGCCCGAGCCCTCGCCCGGTCGTCCGGCGGATCTTCCCTGGGAAAGACCACGGGGTGGTGCACCGGGTATCGACAGCGCCTCCCGGGCGCGTTCACATAGGAGTCCGGCTCCCGATCGATCAAGCGATTGAAGTCCTCCTTCGTTCGCCGCACGACAAATTCCTGAAGCGACGAGCGGATCCGCTTGATTTCGGTGGGTAGGAGCGGCCGGATGCGGGCTCCGCGACGTCGTTGCTTCGCCAGGCGCCCCACCACGTCCAGCACCTCGTCATCGAAATTGTCGGCCCCGAGAAGCTCCACAATCGCAAGGAGGTCCCGCGCTCCCCGATTGATGGGCGTCGCCGTGAACAGGACGATGTTGTCGGCGACGTTCCCGTAGAGCATGCGCGAACGCTGTGAGGTACGGTTGAGAAAATTGTGAGCCTCATCGACGCTCAGCAGTTGTGTGTTGCGGAGCGCGATCTCCACCTCCGCGAACCGGTGGCCGGTACGAGAACTGAGCACGCCGTGAGAGAGGACCTTCGCGGCCTCGGCCGCCCTGGCCAGTTCCTGCGCCCACAATTGGCGTACCGCGGGCGGACAGACCACCACCGGAAGCCGTTGCCGACCCCGTCCCATCCGCCAATGACGGTCCTGGAGCACCCGAAGCAGGTGGGCTCCCATCCGGGTCTTTCCCGAGCCCGTGGCATCGGCGACCAGGACGGCGCCGTGGTTCTCCAGAACCCAAAG
>JBBSOM010000764.1:0-2222 GCA_038259715.1 Longimicrobiales bacterium | reverse complement strand
TGGTCACACTGGCGGTGACTCCCTTCCGGCGCATCACCGGATGGAACCCCGTCATCCAGCTACGCCGCCCGCTGGGACTCTTCGCATTCTTCTATGGCTGCCTTCACTTCTCCGTGTGGATGGTGCTCGACCTGGGCTTCGAACTGTCGTGGGTGTGGGAGGACATCCGGAAGCGCCCCTACATCACGGTGGGCTTCACGGCGTTCCTGCTCATGATTCCGCTGGCTCTCACCTCGACCCGGGCGTCCATCCGGCGCCTCGGCAAGCGGTGGACCAAGGTGCACGCGCTCGTCTATGTGACGACCCTCCTCGGCTGCATCCACTATTACTGGCTGGTGAAGTCCGACGTGCGTCTGCCCCTCCTGCTCGCGGCCATCTACGCCGTTCTCATGTCCATGCGGGTGCCCGGATGGCTGCGCAGGCGCTCCGGGAAGCGCGCACGCGCGGGCGCGGTCCGCAATCCCCGGGAACATGCGGACCCCGTCGCCGTCGGCGGCCAGGCCGACTAACTTCCAGGGGTACGGTCGGCCCACTTAATTGAAGAATCGCTTGATATGAACGCACGTAACCGTCTACGCCGAAATGTTTTCCTGGGTTTCATCACGGCCCTGACTCTTTCGCTTTTCCCCTCCGCGGCCCCTCCGCTCGCGGCGCAGACCTCCAACCTCACCACGCCCGAGCAGGCGCTCGGATTCGAGCTCGGGGCCGACTACCACATGGCCTCGTACGCGCAGTTGGAGGCGTGGTGGAAGAAGCTCGCCGACGAGAGCCCGCGCATGAAGCTCGTCCCTATCGGCCAGACGGTGGAAAAGCGCACGCAGTACATGGCCGTCATCTCGTCGCCCGAGAACCTGGCCAAGGCCGATCACTACCGGGACATCGTCGAGCGGCTGACACGTGCACAGGACCTCACGGAGGAACAGGCCCGCGAGCTGGCCTCCGAAGGAAAGGCCGTCATCTGGATCGACGGCGGGCTACACGCCACCGAGACCGTGGGTTCACAGCAGCTCATGGAGCTGGTCTGGCAGATGGTGTCCGGAAACGACGCCGAAACGAAGCGTTTCCTCGACGACGTGATCTTGTTGGCCGTCCAATGCAACCCGGACGGACAGGACATCGTGGCCAACTGGTACATGCGCCGACAGGACGAGAAGGCGCGCACGATGGAGGACCTCCCGGTCCTCTACCATCACTACGTCGGGCACGACAACAACCGCGACTTCTTCATGTCGAACATGCCCGAGACCACGAACATGAACCGGGTCATGTTTCGCGAGTGGTACCCGCAAATCATCTACAACCACCATCAGCCCGGCTTCGGCCAGACCGGTGGGGTGGTCTTCACGCCCCCGTTCCGGGATCCGTTCAACTACCACTTCGACCCGCTGGTCCCGCTCCAGATCGAGCAGGTCGGCGCCGCGATGAACGCGCGCCTGGTCTCGCGCGGGATGCCCGGCTCCGGCCAGCGCAGCTTCTCCAACTACTCGACGTGGTGGAACGGAGGCCTTCGTACGGTCGCGTACTTCCACAACGCGGTCGGGCTGCTGACCGAGATCATCGGCAGCCCCACCCCCGTCGAGCTTCCCTTTGTCGCTCAGTGGCAGCTCCCGCAGAGCGACCTGCCCGATCCGGTGGCCCCGCAGACGTGGCACTACCGACAGTCGATCGACTACGAGATGCAGCTCAACCGCGCCGTGCTCGACTATGCGTCGAAGAACCGCGAGACCCTGCTCTTCGACATGTGGCGCAAGGGCATGAACCAGATCGAGCGCGGGAGCCGGGACTCGTGGACCACGACGCCCGACCGCATCGCGGCCGCGGAGAAGGCGGCCGGAGATCGACACGGCATGCGCGTCCGAAGCGGCTTTGCGTTGCCCACCGACCTGTACGAATCCGTCCTTCATGATCCGGCGCACCGCGACCCGCGGGGCTACGTCATTCCCGCCGATCAGTCCGATTTCGGGACGGCCACGAAGTTCGTCAACGCGCTGATCAAGGCCGGCGTCGAGGTGCAGCGTGCAACGGCGTCCTTCCAGGTGGCGGGCAAGACGTATCCCGCCGGCTCCTTCGTGGTGAAGACGGACCAGGCCTACGGGCCCCATGTGCTCGACATGTTCGAGCCCCAGGACCACCCCAACGACTTCCAGTACCCGGGCGGTCCGCCCATCCCGCCGTACGACATGACCGGGTGGACGCTCGCCATGCAGATGGGTGTGGACTTC
>JBBSOM010000763.1:0-2239 GCA_038259715.1 Longimicrobiales bacterium | reverse complement strand
CGCAGCATGCTGGTGCTGGTGGACGGCGTGGATCAGGGGAACCCCCTGGTGGGTGCCCAGGAGTGGCCTTTCATCGCGGTCACCGAGGAGGGCGCGTCCGTCGAGTTGGTTCGAGGACCCAGCTCCGCGCTGTACGGCGCCAACGCGTTCAGCGGCGTGTTGAGCATCTCCACGCCCTCAGCCCGCCAGGTGCAGGGTACCCGGGTCACGGTTTCGGCCGGGGAACTGTCGACCCTGGGCGTGGACGCTCGCCACGCCGGGGTCTCCTCCGACCAGCGCTGGGGTTATCAGGTCAACGGGGCGTACATGCAGAACGGCTCCTGGGACCGCTCCCGCACCAACCTGGGCGACCTCGCGTCGGAGTACGCCGACGCGGGCGGAACGGAGGGTTCGCCCCCTGCGCCGGGGTACGAGCTGGCGGCGCTCATGGGGCAGGGCAAAGACGGGCCGTTCGGCCTCCCCGGGCAGGTGATGGGAAAGCCCGATCCTCTCACCAGTGCCCGCGGCTCCGCCCGGGTGGAGTACTACCGGACCGACGGCGGCGTGGTCACCGCCGAGGCCGGGTACTCGCGCCTCCAGAACCAGGTGAACGCGAGCGCCGTCTCGCGGGCGCAGGTCGTGGAGTCCACGCGCCCCTGGGCCCGCTTCGCCTACGCCACCGAGGGCCTGGACGTGCGGGCGTACTATCTCGCCCGGGATGGCGACCAGATCGACCTCGGCACCGGCAGCCGCTTCCAGGACCGCGAGACGCGCATACACCTGGAGGCCCAGACACGCCGGTCCTTTCTCGAGGATCGGGCCGACCTGGTCGCGGGTGGCTCGATCCGGTCCGAGACCATCGACTCCAAAGGCTCGATCCTGGCGCCGCGGTACGACGGGCGGCGGGACGAATACTATGCGCTCTTCGGTGAACTCGGCTTCGACGTGGGCGGGGGGCTCCGCCTCACCCTGGCCGGGCGCTACGACGACGCCTCCCTCTTCGAGCCCAGGGCATCGCCCAAACTCGGCCTGCAGTGGGCGGCCACGGAGAAGCAGATCTTCCGGGTCACGTGGGGTCGCGCGTATCTGACGCCCACGCCCGCCGACCGATTCATCGACTTCCCCCTCGGTCCCCCCGTGGACCTCACGGCCCTGGAAGCGGGCCTGCGGGCCTCGCCGCTGGGGCCGGCCCTCACCGGTGTGCCCGACGGGACGCTCCTCACCCGTTCGGCGGCGGTGCCCGTCGAGGCCATCGGGAACGAGCACCTCGCCCCCGCGGAGGTCAGCTCGGTCGAGGTGGGATACAAGGGCCAACTGGGCCGGGTCTTCCTGACCACCGACGTCCACCGGAGCGCGTTCGACAACTTCAAGACCGGGCTTCTGCCGTGGGTTCATCCGGACTACGCGCCCTGGACGGCGCCGGCCGGGGTGCCGGAGGCCGCGGTCGACGCTGTGGAGGCCGCCGTGCGCGGGGCCGTTCCCGGCATCACGCGCCTCCGCGACGGCTCCACGGCGGTGGTGCTGTCCTCAGCCACCGCGGGGCGCGCGACCCAATGGGGTCTCGACATGTCGCTCGGCATGAACGTGGACGACCACGTCCGCCTCGACGCCAACTACAGCTACATCAAGGTCGACTTCGCGGAGGGGAGCTTCGAAGGGTCCGACTCGGTGTCCGCCAACACCCCGGCGCACACGGCGAACTTCTCGGGCTCGTACACCAGCAACCGTGGCACTCGGGTGCGCCTCGGACTGAGCCTGTCCAGCGGATTCCCCTTCCGGAGCGGCATCTGGATCGGCTCGGTCCCCTCCAGCCAGTCGGTGGACGTCAACGTGCGTCACCCCTTCACCAACCAGCTCTCAGGCTCCCTCTCCGTGACCGACGCACTCGATCAGAGGCGGTTCCACCTCTTCGGCGGGTCCATCGTCGGCCGCCGGCTCATCGCCGCCCTCACATGGGAGCCATGATACCGCTCCCCGACTGGGCCATGCGTCAGGTCCGGACGCTCCTCATCATGCTCGCCGTGGTGGCGATCCCCGTGCTCATCACGCTCTCCAGGGTGAAGGTGCCCGTCACGGAGCTCGGCACCACGGACAATCCCACGCCGTATGGCTACACGGTGAGTCTTCTCCTCTTCGTCGTGCCCGTGGTCACCATCGCCATCTGGCACCTCCGGCTCGGCGCGCCCTCCGACAAGCGCGCGTTTGTGGCCTGCGCGATCCTCATGACCGTGCTCGGGGCTCTGCTCGACTTGTTCTTCGG
>JBBSOM010000762.1:0-2240 GCA_038259715.1 Longimicrobiales bacterium | reverse complement strand
GCCGACCACCGGGTGGCCGATATGTGCCATATGAACCCGGATCTGGTGTGTCCGGCCCGTCTGGAGCGCCACGTCGAGCAGGTCCGCCCGGAGCCATCGCTCACGAACCCGCGCCCGGGACACGGCCCTCCGGCCGCCCTCCACGACCGCCATGCGCTTACGGTCCCTCGGGTCCCGGCGGATCGGCGCATCCACCGTCGTGGCCACCTCGGCCAGGTGGCCCCACACCGCTGCCTTGTAGAGCCTCTTGATACGGCGGGCACGCAGCGCGTCGGCCAGCGCGTGGTGGGCGACATCGCTCTTGGCGACGACGAGCAGTCCCGACGTGTCGCGGTCCAGACGGTGCACGATTCCCGGGCGGAGCCTTCCGCCGACGCCCGAGAGGTCCTGGATGTGGAAGAGAAGCGCGTTCACCAGGGTCCCAGACCGGTGCCCCGGCGCCGGGTGGACGACCATCCCGGAGGCCTTGTCCACCACCAGAAGGTGCGCGTCCTCGAACACGATCGTGAGCGGCAGGTCTTCAGCGACGATATCCACGGGTTCGGGGGCCGGAACTTCGACCGAAACGTGGTTCCCGGCCTCCAGCTTCTCGGACTTCCTGGCCGCACGTCCGTCGACGAGGACCCGATTCTCCGCGATGAGCGCCTGCACCCGGGTACGCGACAAGCCGAGCCGATCTGAGACGAGACGGTCCAGGCGGTCCCCGCCATCCGCCTCGACCACCCACTCCTCCCGGCTCCCCGCGCTCACGAATCCACCGGGCGAAGCGCGATGCGCGCCGAAGTTCCGTCGATATCCACTTCGCGAACGTGTGCGAAATCGTATCCGACGTGCGTTTCCCCCGTGGTGACCGAGACGGCCAGGGTTTCCCCGACGATGAAGGCCGCGTAGTCCTTCACCACGGCCTGGATCGTCACCGGCCCCCCGATCGCCAACTCGATGCGATCCGTGATCTCCAGTTCCGCGTCCTTTCTCAGGCGCTGAATCCGGTTGATCAGTTCTCGAGCCGTCCCCTCGGCGCGCAGGTCAGCGTCGATCGTCGGGTCGAGCGCCACGGTGAAGCGGCCCTCTCCCTTCACGATCAAGCGGCCAGACGCTTCCTGCCCGATGTCGAGGTCGTCCGCCGCGAGCGTGTGCGTCCGTCCCTCCACCACGATCTGCACGGGCCGACCCTCCCGGTACGCCGCGAGCGACACCTGGTCGAGGCCCCGGATCGCATCGGCGGCTTGCTGCGTCGCCTTCCCGAAGCGCGGGCCCAGACCGCGGAAGTTGGGGCGGGCCACCAGCGTCACCAGATCCTCCGAAGTGCGGAGGAACTCGACCCGCTTCACGTTGAGTTCGTCCCGCACCAGGTCGAGCACCGCCCCGTCCAAGGTGCGGCCGTCCGGCACCACCGCGAACATCGTCCTGAGGGGCTGGCGCACACGGATCTGGACCTCTTCGCGCGCCGCTCGCGCCAGGGACACCAGGATGCGCGCGGCGTCCATGTCGGCCTCCAGCGCCGGGTCGCCGCCGTCCTGTCGCTCGGGATACCGCTCGAGATGGACGCTCTTCCCGGTCAGTGCTCGGTGGATCCAGTCGGACGAAAAGGGAGCACAGGGCGAGGCCAGCAGCGAGACGCGCCGGAGCGCGTCCCACAACGTGCGGAACGCGGCGCGCGCGTCCGCTTCGTCCGTGTTCCCCCAGAAGCGCGGGCGGCACCGGCGCACGTACCAATTGGACAGGTCTTCGCTCACGAAATCGCCCAACAACCGGTAGGCGCGGGTCATCTGATACCCATCGAGTTCGTTCATCACTTCGCGCGTTACCGAGTCGAGGCGGGACAGGAGCCACCGGTCGATAAGGGGCCGGTCCGGGGGCGCCGGATCCAGAGCCGACGGAGCCCACTCTTCCACCCGCGCGTAGAGCGCGAAGAACTTGTACGTGTTGAAGTACGTATCGAAGAACTTCCGCGCGGCTTCCTTCACGCCCGCCGGATCGTAGCGCTTGGGCACCCACGGGTTCGACGAGGTGATCAGGTACCAACGGATCGCGTCGGCCCCGTGCTCGGCCAACGCGTCCCAGGGGTTTACCGTATTTCCCTTGGACTTCGACATCTTCTGACCCTCGGCATCGAGGATCAAGTCGTTCACGACGACGTTCCGGAACGCGGGTCCACGCCCCAGCATGGTGGAGATCGCCAGCAGCGAGTAGAACCAGCCGCGCGTCTGGTCGAGTCCCTCGCAGATGAAGTCCGCCGG
>JBBSOM010000761.1:0-2254 GCA_038259715.1 Longimicrobiales bacterium | reverse complement strand
GTCCAGATGCGGGGGACGTGGTCGAGGAGGTCCGCGCCCAAGGGTCCATACGGATGCGCCACGCTTCCGAGCACCTCGAAGCGCGCCAGGAGCAAGACGCCTGCCGCCACGGCCATCGGCAGGTAGAGACGCCAGCGCCGAACGACGTAACCCCTGAGTTCGGCAACGCCGATCCGGCGTCGCGCGGCGTCGAGGAGGAAGAGCACCGCTGGGAGCGTGACCGCGCTCTCCTTGGCTCCGAACGCCAGTGCATACAGGCCCGTGATCGCGAGCCCGATTCGCCACGACGTGCGCTCGCCGGAGCGAAGGTGGATGAGGCACGCCCAGAGACACAAGGCGGCCGGGAGCAACTCCGCGATCCCGATGACGTTGGCCACCGCTTCCACATGGACCGGATGGACCGCGAAGACGAGCCCCGCCACGAAGGCAGCCGCCAGCGTCATCAGCTCGGCGAGCACCAGGACCACCAGCACGGTGACCCAGGCGTGCGTCGCGACGTTGACCACGTGGTAGAAGAGTGGGTTCTCTCCGGCGACGGCGTACTCGATACCGAGGAGGGCCGTCGTGGTGGGACGCCAGAGCCCGAGTTCCTTCGCGAAGCGTCCCGGCCAGTAGGGCTTCGTGAGCGCGTCCGGAAGCGTCTTCAAGGTCTTGATCGAGGCATTTTCCCCGATGATGTGCACGTCATCGTACGCGAAGTCGTTCCGGAGCGAATTCGCGGACGACACCGTGGCGAGCGCAGCACACAGGAAGGCGGCGCTCCTCACGCTGCCGAGGGGAGACTCCGACCACCTCATCGTGCGCACCCCGGCGTCATCGGTGGACTCACCGAACGGCAGGGGTCACGACGCCCCGCCGGCCGGCGGAGAAGCGCTCTCGTCCCGCTCCGCCACATCCCATGCCGGAACGCCGGACGCCCGCCAGGGCCGCGCACCCGGTGTCAGGAGGTTGTACTTGACGATGCTCCACAGCGCCGAGACGCCGTCTTTCCACCCGATCTTCTTACCCTCGGCGTAGGAGCGTCCGTGGTAGCTGATCGGAAGCTCGTAGATCCGGGCGCCCGACTGAGCCAGCCGCGCGGTGACTTCGGGCTCGATACCGAAGCGCTCCGCGGTCAGCGGGAGCGACTGGAGGAGGTCACGCCGGACCATCTTGTAGCACGTCTCCATGTCGGTCAGGTTCACGTCGGTGAGCATGTTCGACAGGAGCGTGAGCACGCGGTTGCCCACGGAATGCCAGAAGAAGAGCACGCGATGCGGCCCGCCGAGGAAACGCGACCCGTAGACGGCGTCTGCTTTGCCGGTGAGAATCGGTTCGAGCAGTCGGGGTAGCTCGGCCGGATCGTACTCGAGGTCGGCGTCCTGGACGACCACGACGTCGCCGGTAGCCTGCGCAAAGCCCGTGCGCAGCGCTGCGCCCTTTCCCTGATTGTGATGGTGCAGGATCAGCCGGTCGATGAGGCCCTGCCGCTCGAGTTCGGGAAGCAGGTCCCGGGTTCCGTCCGTCGAGCCATCGTCGACGACGATGACCTCCAGACGCAGCGGGACCTCACGGACGCGCAAGAGGAGCCACTCGAGGGTGGCACGCTCGTTGTAGCAGGGGATCACTACGGACAGGACCACCCGCTTCCAGGCCGCCGCGGACCGTCCCCCGGCCTCGAACGCTACCGGAAAGGAATGCTCAGCGGGATGACGCGACATCGTCCTTCCTTCTCGTCGGGAGCACACGCGCGGACGGCGCCTCGGTCATTCCGAGAGCCCGTAGCGATTCAACTTGCGGTATAGCGTGGACGGGTCGATTCCGAGCACCTCGGCGGTGCGCGTCCTGTTGCCGCCTTCGGCCAGAAGAACCCACTGGATGTAGGCGCGTTCGATGACTTCCATCGTCGGGTTCGGCGGCGGAGCGTCGTCCAGGAGGCGGACGTCTCTCCGTTCACGCACGCGCTCCGGAAGACCCGCCGGGTCGAGAAGCCCGGACGATCCCACAACCGCCGCCCGTTCGAGCGCGTTCTCAAGCTCGCGCACATTGCCGGGCCAGTCGTAGGCGCGCAACACCTCGAGGGTATCGCCGCGGAGTTCTCTGGGCTCGCCGCCCTCGCGTTCCGAGAGCCGGACCAGAAAGTGCCGGGCCAGCAGGTCGATGTCCTCCGGACGCTCGCGCAGTGGAGGGAGGCGAAGCTGGATCACGTTCAGGCGATAGTAGAGATCGCTCCGGAACGCGCCCTTGCGGATCTCCTCCTCCAGATCCCGGTTGG
>JBBSOM010000760.1:0-2255 GCA_038259715.1 Longimicrobiales bacterium | reverse complement strand
CGTGGCTCGGATCCGCGATGATCGGCAGATGCGACAGGGACTTCACAACCGGAATGGCCGTGAGGTCGAGCAGGTTCCGCGTATGCGTATCGAAGCTGCGCACGCCGCGCTCACAGAGGATGACGTCACCGTTGCCCTCCGCGAGGATGTATTCGGCGGCCAAGAGCAACTCGTCGAGGGTAGCCGCCATGCCGCGCTTGAGCAGAACCGGCTTCCCCAGCTTCCCTGCCCGACGCAGTAACGGGTAGTTCTGCATGTTGCGCGCGCCGATCTGTATGATGTCCGCGTAGTCGGCAACGGCGTCGGCGCTCTCGGGGTCGATCGCCTCGGTCACGATCATCATGCCGGTGGCCTCGCGGGCCTTGGCAAGGAGCTTCAGCCCCTCCAGCCCGAGACCCTGGAAGGAGTACGGCGACGTGCGCGGCTTGAACGCTCCGCCGCGGAGCACGGTCGCCCCGGCAGCGCGGAGTCGCTGAGCGATCTCGAGGATCTGACCCTCGCTCTCGACCGAACACGGCCCCGCCATGATGACCACTTCGTTGCCGCCTATGCGGGTCCCGTTGGGAAGCTCGATGACCGTGTTCTCCTCGCGCCACTCCCGGGAGACCTGTTTGTAGGGCTGCGTGACAGGAATGACTTCCAGCACGCCTTCGAGCCCCTCCAGGCGAGAGGAATCGACGTGTCCGTCGTTGCCGATCAGGCCGACGGCGGTGCGCTGCCCACCGGGGATCGGCTGGGCGTCATACCCCATTTCCTCGATGGCCGCCACGACCCGGGCAATGTCTTCGGCAACGGCGTTGTGCTTCATCACTACCAGCATGATCCTGCGGCTCGCTTCCCTGGAGTCGGTGCCCGCCCCCGACGCGGGGACGAAGCCTTAATCCTAAGCGCGGCTCCCGGAAGGGTCCACGGGGAGCCCCCTCCACGGGGAGCCCTCTCAGGTGCGCAGCGCCTCCACGGGATCGACGGCGGCCGCACGCCGGGCCGGCAGCCACGCCGCACCGATGGAGACCAGGAGCAGGAGCGCAACGCTTCCCACGAACGTGGCAGGATCCAGCGGCTGGACGTCGTAGAGCGCGGTGCCCAGATGCGGTGCGGCCAGCACACAGAGTCCGATGCCGACCGCGAGCCCGAGCGCGACGGTGGCCACAATCTCCCCGACCACCGCGCGGACCAGGCCACCCCGGTCCGCGCCGAGCGCAATCCGGATCCCCAACTCGGCCGACCGGCGCGCTACCGAGAAGGCAACCACCGCGTAGATCCCGAGCGCCGCCAGGAGTAGCCCCAGGAGCGAGAAGGCCGCCATGGCTGTGGTGGCGACGCGCGGGCCCGAGAGGCTTTCACCCAGGTGGGAAGCCAGCGTACCCTGCCCGCTCACCGTCAGGGTCGAACGGACGGCCCCGACGGCGGCCCGCATGCCCGCGAGCAGTCCCGCCGGGTCTCCGTCCGTGTGCGCGACCAGGTAAACGGAGGACGGCGCTGCCTGCCCGGTCGTGAAGTAGAACATGGGCTGGGGCCGCTCGCCGAGCCGCTCCACCGGCGCGTCCTCTACGACCCCCACCACGCTCCGCCACGAGTCGGCGCGACCCTGGGACCGCATGCGCCGGCCGAGAGGGTCCTGCCCCGGCCAGAACTGTCGAGCCGCGGCGTCATTGACGACGACAACGGTTTCCGTGCCCGCAGCGTCGTCCGAGGTGAACGAGCGCCCCTGGAGCATCGAAAGACCGACCGCGTCGAAATACCCGGGCGACACGACCGCGAACGCGAGCTCGACGGCCCCCGTGCCGGCCTTCGGTTCGTAGCCCTCGACCACCGTGGTCGTGCTGGCGTTGCCCTGGGCAGGGAGGCGGCTTGTGGCCCCCGCCGCGGCAACGCCAGGAAGGGACATGAACCGGGACTCGACCTCGCGCAACGCGACGCGGGCCTCGTCGCCCGTTATCCCTGCCTGGCCGAAGTCGGTACGCAGCCAGGCGACGTGGTCCGCGTCGACGCCCGGGTCCACGTTCTGGAGGGCCGCGAGACTCCGACCCAACAGCCCCGCGCCCAGGATCAGCACGAGCGACACGGCCACCTGGAGCGCGACGAGGGCGTTGCGGACGCGCCTCACACCCCGACCGCCCGACGTGGTTCGCGCGTCGTCCCGGAGGGTGCCGGCCACGTCCATCCGGCTGGACCGAAGTGCGGGAATCAGGCCGAAGAACAGGCCGGTCGAGACCATCAGCCCCGCGGTGAAGAAGACGACGCGAACATCCACG